>NZ_JAUBPO010000014.1:0-80186 GCF_036700785.1 Microcoleus sp. S28C3
TTTTTTATGTATGACTGTACTTTAAGCCTTGGATAGCTTTCCTCGCCACTCACCCCAAAAAACTGTCCGGACTGTTGATTTATAAGTTATAAGGTTAATAGCAACTGAGATCTTGCACTATTCTCAATAAGGATTTTATGGGCGGGCAGGATGCCCACCCCACAATAAAATTCAGTTTGTGTGGAACAGGCATCTTGTCTGTTATTGAGAAACGTGCAATATGTAAGTAACAACCAACAACTAAAAATCATGTTCTTAGTAACCGGAGCAACAGGCGCACTAGGCCGCCGAATTGTACGAGAAATCACACAGCAAGAGAAGCCTGTCCGCGCATTCGTTCGCCTCGCCTCTCGCTACTCAGAACTAGAAAACCGAGGGGCCGAGATTTTTATCGGCGACTTAAAACAAGACAAAGATATTAAAAAAGCCTGCCAAGGAGTGCAGTACATCATCAGCAGCCACGGCACCGGCGGCGACGTTCAAGCAGTACACTACCGCGCTAACATAGAATTGATCGACTGCGCCAAAGAAGCCGGAGTGCAGCACTTTGTCTTTCTTTCGGTACTGGGAGTCGATCGAGGATACGAAGATTCCGCAGTATTTAAAGCCAAGAGAGAAGTAGAAAAATACCTGCAAAACAGCGGCTTGAATTATACAATCTTGCGGCCTGCCGGTTTTGCTTCCAGCTTGTTACCGCTAGCAGCAAGATTTCGAGAAACCGGACTTTACCTGCTGATTGGCGACGGCAAAAACCGCACCTCTGTTGTCAGTACCGACGACTTAGCAAAGATTGCCGCAGACTCGCCAACAGTCGAAGGCGCCCGCAACCAAATTCTGCGAGTCGGTGGCCCGGATGTGCTGACAAGAGACGACATTCCCCGCATTTTTGGACGCTTATTCAATCGGGAACCGATGGTAATCAACCCGCCGCTGGTTGTGTTTGACGGTTTGAGAAATGCCTTGGGTTTATTGAATCCTCAAGCTCAAAAAGACTTAGGAACTTTGCGGGTATTGCTGGGGAACGAGTATTTCTGCACTCCCGAACAAGTGCAAAACTTGGAATCAATCTACGGCATGAGAATGGAATCCTTAGAAAGCTTTCTGCGACGCAATTTGAGCGTTTAAATTATCGTTACCAGGCTCTGCCTGGTAATGAATATCCGGAGGATCTGCCTCCAAATAGTTGTCTCATTTTAATGAAGGCAGATCCTCCGGATATGGGTCCCCAGCCAAAGCCTGGGAACGAGCAAATGTAGCGCCAAATCGCAACTGAAAACCATTTAAGCAGAAATAGGTAGTGGTTCAGTACCAATATAGCTCGTAGCTGCGATCGGTGGAGAAGTGGGCTTAGCAATCAAATAACCTTGAACAAAAGTTGCTCCCCGTTCCCGCACCCACTCAAACTCCTCCAAAGTTTCCACACCTTCAGCAACAGTTTTAATTTCTAATTGAGCGGCAATTTCTAACATCTTTTCCGTAATGAGTGCCTTATAATAATCTTGATGGACATTGCGAATCAATTGCATATCCAACTTAATAAAATCTGGACGCAGTTGGTGCATCAAATTTAAATTAGAAGAACCGCTGCCAAAATCGTCCAGGGCAATTAAAAATCCCGCATCTCGGTAAAACCTCAGAATATTAATCAAGTGATTGATATCAGGAGGGTGCTGAGATTCCGCTACTTCAAAAACAATATTGCTGTGAGGAATTCCCGCTTCATCAATAGCCTGTACTGTTCTTCGCAGGCACGTAGCGGGATCGTAAACTGAAGTCGGAGAAAAATTAATAAAAAGTAGTTCTTTGATATCGTAAACATGGGCTTCGCGGATAGCGCGAGTCCGGGCTAAAACATCTAGTTGAAAAATCAGACCTGCTGATTCTGCTTGGGAAAAAATTCTACCCGGATAAATTAAGTTTCCTTGTTCGTCAATTCCTCGGAGCAGGGCTTCATAGGCAAAAATTTTAGAAGTATCTGAGGTATAAACAATGGGCTGAAAATGTGTAGTAATGCGTTCTTCCCATAATAAATCTAACAGCCAGTCCGACTTGCTGAAGTTAATAAAAGAGCATAGGTCAGTGCTGCGATAAAAATCGCTAAGTTGCGGCTGTTGAACTTCGCGCATCCACAAAACTTTTGTCTCTTTCAACTCTTGAGTTGTCAGCACCGATGATGCTAGGGCGTTAAACTTTTCTTTGGCTATTCCCTCAAGCATAACGTACAAACACTTGCTTTCTTCTAACAGCCGGAATTCAAGTTCAGCCTTGGTTAGTGCAGAAATAACCTTTTTGAGGGTGTGCGATACGGGAAACCACAGGTATAGACCTCCGCTCCCCTCTATTTTTGCGGGTACTGTTTCGCAGCGAGAGCAGGAGCCGAAGGCTTTGCCACTTATTTGCATTGGAATATCCTCCGGTTTCTGGGTTAATTTTAGACACTATAAGAATTCTGTTTTATTATAAGCTCATTCAGCTATTAATTCATCTATCTCAAGATGTAAATCTTAATTAACTTGTATTTAAGAATTATTGCAGTATTTATACTTGCCTCCGGTATCAAACCTTGGTCAAAGTTCTCAGCATTGAGCAAGTACGTGTGATTAAACACAGTCCCCCATCATCACAGACCGAAAAGGCGAAGACTTGTTCTCTACTCTCTACTGCCGATCAGATTTTTTACGTTTTATTCTATAATTCCCTCGGCCATAACAGTCGCTACAGTTAATTTTTTAGCAAAGGGGAATTAACACGCCCGTGAAGCGCAGCTATCACGTAGGGAATCGCCCGATCGACTAATTTATGCGTACCACAAATCTACACACCCGGACGATCGCCCAAAACACGCTCACTTGCTGGGGCATATCCAATTTAATTTTATAATCGGGATGACAGGATTTGAACCTGCGACCCCCTCGTCCCGAACGAGGTGCGCTACCAAGCTGCGCTACATCCCGAAATTAGTCACTAGATTTTAAGCTTATCACATTCAAGTTAAAATTTACCAAGCTCGTATATAATGATTTGTAAAACACTACTCAGGCGGAGACAGACGTGACAGTTAAGCCCCAGTGGTTGCGAGTTAAAGCCCCCCAGTGGGAGCGCGTCGGCAACGTCAAAGAAATTTTGCGCGATTTAGGCCTGAATACGGTTTGCGAAGAGGCTTCGTGTCCGAACATCGGCGAATGCTTCAACGCAGGTACGGCCACATTTTTGATTATGGGCCCGGCTTGTACCCGCGCCTGTCCTTACTGCGACATCGATTTTGAGAAAAAGCCCCAACCTTTAGATCCCACAGAACCCCAAAGATTGGCGCAAGCGGTGCAGCGGCTCAAACTCAACCACGTCGTGATTACCTCTGTCAACCGGGACGATTTGCCGGATGGGGGCGCGTCTCAGTTTGTCGAGTGCATTCAAGCGGTGCGCTGTGCGATGCCCGATACAACTATAGAAGTTTTAATTCCCGACTTGTGCGGCAACTGGCAAGCTTTAGAAATCATTCTCGCAGCCCGTCCAGAGGTACTCAACCACAATACTGAAACCGTAAAGCGACTTTACCGCAAGGTGCGGCCGCAAGGAAAGTACGATCGCACCTTGGAACTATTGCAGCGAAGCCGCGAACTCGCACCTGAGGTTTACACCAAATCCGGCATCATGGTGGGGCTCGGAGAAACAGACGCCGAAATTCGGGAGGCGATGGAAGACTTGCGGGCTGTCGGCTGCGATATTCTAACAGTTGGGCAGTACCTGCAACCGACTCAAAAGCACTTGAACGTAGAAAACTTTGTGCCTCCAGAACAGTTTGATGCTTGGAGAAAGTTTGGCGAATCTTTGGGATTCTTGCAAGTTGTCGCTTCTCCCTTAACTCGCAGTTCGTATCACGCCGAACAGGTGAGGGAACTGATGAAACTTTACCCGCGCTAAGTAGGTGGCTACAAATTAACATTACATAGGGAGAGAGGGTTTTGCAGCCGTCTACTCCCTGGTATTTGGGATCTTAACTAAACCCGCCTCTACAAGATACTATGGTTTTTTTCCGCTGACGTACTTAGCAATTTTAATTGGAGGGTTTTGCAGCCATCTACTACCTGGTATTTGCGCTCTTAGTTAAACCGACCCCTACAAGATACTGTGGTTTTTTTTCCGCTGGCCTACTTAGCAATTTTAAGTTGAGCGCTGTTGCAGGCCGCGTGCAAAAAAACAGGTTTTTGATGCTGGCGTTCTTGGGTGATGTTAACCCGGAAGCAGCAGCAAACAGCAAAAAAATTATCAGCCGATCGCCCCCTCAAAGTCGCGACTTACGCCAAAGACATTGAGAAACCGGGTTTCTCCCTCAAACTTCTAGATTAAAACCTAGAAGTTTGAGGAAGAAACCCGGTTTTTGAGTCAGCCAATAACTCGGTAATGCGGACTGTACCAACTCAGAAGCTCATATACTGTAGTGGATTAAACTTCTGCGCTCACTGCTGGGTATTTAATCAAAAGCGCCGAGTTATATAAAGTTTTATTAAAAAAATGGATAATTTTCCGAAGTGATCGGGAACCAGGTTATCGGTGATGAAGATTAACTTAACTTCTGACTAACGTCACTTGTTTCTAGCCAGTCACTATCTATACTAGCTACATAAACAAAGAAGTACAACATACTTTTCGGGCCTTCAACCTGTTACATCAGAAAGTTCTTAGCGTTTTCCAGAATCTTGGTAAAACAAGTGGGGCAGCAAAAGTTCGATCGAACAACAGCAGAAAAGTCAGGAAAGTTAGTAAAGAAACACAAAGCGGTGATGCTTCGTCTTAACAAAGTGGGCATCATAATTATAAATAGCCGCTAAGCGTAGCATCTTTTCACCCGGAGCAACTGAGAAAATCACTATGCCAGCCACCTCTTTTTACGCTGAAGCTGAATTCGACGAACAACTGCGAGTCAATCCCTTGCAAGGTGATGTGTTGGATGAAGATGCTGAAGAAGCTGGAGACGAACTGCTCGACCAATACCCAGCAGAGACAGAAGATGCAGACCCAGCAGCCAAATTGCAAAAAAATGCCAGCCGTCGCACTACAGATTTAGTACGCCTGTACCTCCAAGAAATAGGTCGGGTTCGTCTCTTGGGTAGAGACGAAGAAGTCTCGGAAGCTCAAAAAGTTCAGCGCTATATCAAATTGCTGGAATTACGCAACACGGTCGCCTCTCAGGAAGAAGGGCTAATTGGGCGCTTCGTGCATTTAATTGAGGTGCGCGATCGCTTGGCCGCACAGCTAGGACATAAACCTTCCCTGGAACGCTGGGCCTTAACCGCCGGCGTCAGTGACGTGCCAGAACTCAAGCGAATTATGTCCGAAGGCAAGCGCCACTGGGCAGAGTTAGCCGAGATGACGGTCGAGGCGATCGAAAGAATTCAAGCTGAAGGCGTCGAAGCTAAAGACCACATGATTAAGGCGAACCTGCGCCTAGTGGTTTCGGTGGCGAAAAAATATCAAAATCGCGGTTTAGAATTGCTCGATTTAATACAAGAAGGTACTCTAGGACTGGAGCGAGCTGTAGAAAAGTTTGACCCGACGCGGGGCTATCGGTTTAGCACCTATGCCTACTGGTGGATTCGGCAGGGAATTACGCGGGCTATCGCCACTCAAAGCCGCACCATTCGCCTCCCCGTCCACATCACCGAAAAACTTAACAAAATCAAAAAAGCCCAGCGCAAAATTTCTCAAGAAAAAGGTCGGACAGCTACGATCGAAGACATCGCTGTCGAGTTGGACATGACCGCGCCCCAAGTCCGAGAAGTTTTACTGCGAGTCCCCCGGTCTGTTTCTCTGGAAACTAAAGTGGGCAACGAAAAAGATACAGAGTTGGGCGACTTGCTCGAAACCGACTGCGTATCGCCAGAAGAAATGCTGATGCGAGAAGCTCTGCACCGCGACTTGCAGCAACTGCTGGCAGATTTGACCAGCCGCGAGCGAGATGTAATTCTGATGCGCTTTGGTTTGGGTGACGGACACCCCTATTCGCTGGCAGAAATTGGTCGTGCTCTCGACTTGTCCCGCGAGCGAGTCCGCCAAATTGAAGCTAAAGCTTTGCAAAAACTCCGCCAACCCAAGCGCCGCAACCGCGTGCGCGACTATCTGGAGTCTCTGACTTAAATTTGGCTGGCCAGTCAGCGCGATTAATCAGGGAGCGAAGCATTTGGCACTTGTGCAGAAGGCATGAGGCATGAGGCAGAAGTAACAATATTTACTTCTAAACAACTTCTCTGTCCTCTGCAGCAAGTCATAAAGCTTGTTAAAAGTCAAAAAATATCAAAAACCAATTTTTTTCCTGAATCTTTTTTCAATAAGCTGCGATATTTGCAAAATATCTCGATCGTTGTGTATTATTGTCAATAGGCAGACTTTCTTGAGAGGGTCACTATGGCACTTTATACCGCGTCCTCATTCAAATCCGAACTCAATGACAAAGGCTGGCGGATGACTCCCCAACGGGAAACCATCTTGCACGTGTTTCAGAACCTCCCCAAAGGCAATCACCTGAGTGCCGAGGATTTGTACACTTTGTTAAAAAATCGCGGAGAAAACATTAGCTTATCCACCATTTACCGAACTTTAAAGTTAATGGCAAGGATGAGCCTGCTGCGCGAACTCGAACTAGCAGAAGGTCACAAACACTATGAAATAAACCAGCCTTACCCGCATCACCACCACCACCTAGTCTGCGTTCAGTGCAACAGAACGATCGAATTTAACAACGATTCGATTTTAAAAATTGGCCTGAAGCAAGCTGAAAAGTCTGGGTTGCACCTGCTAGACTGCCAGCTAACCATTCATACGGTGTGCCACGAAGCTTTGCGGATGGGATGGCCGTCTTTGGTTTCCAGCAATTGGTCTTGTCCGAGGTCGATCGCCCAGCACGGCAGCAGCGCTGCGGATTTAATCGAGTGACAATGCACTATTTTCGCATTTCAAGTACGGCTTGCTACCTTTTTTAACAAAACTCTTCGGCGCAAGTGCGATCGCAGTTACGCAGAAACCGGGTTTCTTAAGAAAAAATACATCATTTCAGGAATGAGTCGGAAACCAGAAACCCGATTTATTTGATGTAGCGTCCGCAAGCCTGGGGCTAAAAAGTTTGGCTCAACAAATCGTCGCTGCTGACCCCGTAACTGCGCTGAGCTCGATCGAGGGCGTCTCTCGTCGAAGCATCGAAAACTCCGCTGATCGAGCCTGTGTAAAAGCCGAGGTCTTGCAGCCGCCTTTGTAATTGCTGAATGCTCGATCGAGAGTTAAAACTGCTGCTAATTGCAACAGCACGAACAGCCACCCGCCCAGGTAATCCATTTTGGAGCGCAGCCAAAGTCGCCGGAGTGGCAATACCCGTCGCCGGTGACAAATTGCGTTCCTGCTGAAACGACAGCACCGCAAACTCGGTCTCGGCTCCAAATACTCCGTTCACCGGGCCGGGGTTTTTGCCCCGACTTCTGAGCGAAGACTGAAGTTGTCGGACAGCAGGCCCAGTATCACCCCGTCGCAGACCAGCAGTGATTTGTGGCACAGGCGCTGCGGCCTGCCTGTTGCCTTGCCGCAAAGCCGATCGAGTGCTGCGATCGACGCTTCCAGTACCGAACAGCCCGCTATCCCTCTGAAAGCGGATCAAAGCTGCCTGAGTTGGTCGATCGAACCAACCGTGAATCTGGCTCCTGTAATAACCCAATTCTTGCAGCCGCCGCTGCACAAATTCTACTTGTCGGCCTCTGTCGCCCAACTCCAGAAAATCTTCGGCATTACTCTGTGGGTCATCTTCCTCAGTCCATGAGGTAATTTCAGCTTGCCTCATCTGGAAATCGATAGCAGTCAAAGTAGCCGTGTCAGCGCAGCCGTCAGAAACCAGATTGTAATCTTGCTGAAAACGAGTCACAGCGTAGAGAGTGCGTTCGCGAAACTTGCCGTCAACGCCACCTTCAAAATAGCCCAAAGCTTTTAGCTGTCGCTGGATCAAGTCTACCGTCGCCCCTCTGTCCCCGAACCGCAGCCCCTTGCAACCGCCATTTCCCGAAATATCCTCCGGCAGCGTAACGGGGGGAACCGGCCGGGTGGAACCAAACAGCAAAGCTAAAGTTTGCCTGTCGGCAACTCCATTCACCCGCAGTCGATTAATTCGCTGGAAGTATCTAACGGCATTTAGAGTAACTTCGCGAAAGCTCCCTGTGGGATGCGTGCTGAAGTAGCCTAGCTGCTTCAGCCTGCGCTGGAGAGCCGAAACATCTGCACCCGTGTCTCCAAAACGCAGCTCCCGATAATTTGTATAAATAGTTTTAAAAGGTCGATCGTCATCCCCGGCAAAACTGTTGAGTGCTATCACCGTAGCTCGATCGGGCCTGCCAGTCAGCGACAGTTGATAGTCTCGCTGAAAATTAGTCAGAGCTTGTTTAGTAACCGGGCCGAGTTGACCTGTCGAAGATCTGGGAAAATAGCCGAGTTCCCGCAACCTGTCTTGAACCGATCGCAAATTTGGATATCCCGGATCTATTTGAGCAAAAGCCGAACCGGCTGCACTCAAAACCGACAGCATCAAAGCCAAAGACAGCAAACGGACATAAGTCTGACTCGATAGGTTTTGCCACTTGGGCCCATCAAAAATTTTCGGCTCTGCGGGTGCTTCGCAAACAAGAGCAAGTTCGAGGTAGGCGAGGGATTCCATAACTTTTTACTGTGAATGTGAAATTGTGGGTGGGGTTTACGAGCAAACTCAAGCTGAGCTTTGGGCTGCTGTGGATCTATCAAGGCTAAGTTTTACCTGTTTGCACGAAGCACCCGTATTTGAAAAAATTTTACCTTCAAAAATAATTACAGGTAACAACTAAGATAGCATCGCTGTTTATAGAGACGCGAGTGTCACAAAAAAAGTTGGCAGGCATAGTCTTAGCCTTTAATGCCAAAAGACAATAAGTTCTGGGGTAGTGCTGGCTAATATTTTATCTGGCTGCCGCTGAAATTACCACAAGACTTGCGCGCAGGCTGTCATCACCTTAATTTCTTGTCTGGGAAAAAGGCTGAAAGCGCAGGTTTTTTGTTAAGAAACCCGTTTTTTGATGTGGCGAGTGCGTTTAGGAAAGTACCGCTGATTGACCGAAAAAGGAGCCAATAAAAATCCCCACCCTTGCTAGTTGCAAATAGGGCGGGGATTTTATTGGTTAACTGTTCGTAAAAATGGGACATTAACTTAAATTAATCCGAACCGATCGCAAAGTACAGCTACTCCCGCTGCAAAAACAGTAATTCCGATGGCTACCAGCGGGTTTTGCCCTCTGCTAACCGCAAAAGAGGTAACGACCCCAGCTCCCAGAGCCGCAGTTACAGCAGCACTCGCCAAATCTCGATCCGGACGTTTGTCGTACATATTTTTTATTGTTGGTAGCTGTTAAGCTGAAAACTTACATCTATGCGATCAAAGCTACCATTCTTGCCTCTGCTGGGGTGACAACAGCCTGCGTTTTGCAACTAACCTTAAAATTTTGCTAATTTTCTTAACATACTCTCATTAATAACATAAGTTAATATTATGTATTTTAGAGTTTTTCTGTTGATTTTTAGCTCTTAAAACCTTTTGTCCGCTGGGCTTTTATGGAAAATTCAGGATTTTGCAGAGGCGATCGCACCCACAGTCTGTGTGCCTCAAACTGCAATCCTCAATATCGTAAATAAATTTAACTTGACTTGTTGGGATAAATGTGTAACGAGCTATTGGCAACTAGAGACAGGAAAAACCCCGGCGTTAGTGAACAATGTTCACACTGAAATTGCTTCGCTGCCCTCAGAATGACAGGAGTATATTTTTTTTCTAAGTCCTATTCGCCCTCAACTTTTTCAGTATTGCCGCCCTTGACCCAACCTTCGCGATTGCCATCCTCAACCCGAATTCGCTGCCACTCTTTATCCGGCGACTCTTCCAAAACCACGACTTTTTCCTTGTAACCAACACCGCCAATGCGGTTCGAGTCTCGGCTACCAGTATCCCGAAGAATTAAGCCGATCGGCTGAGTCACCATCGCTCGGTAAGCTCCCGGTTCCAGCGGTTTCGGAGACGGGGCATCGCTAGATGTAGAAACAGGGCTAGCCTGGGCTGTTGACTGCGGCGCAGCGCCCGCAACCTGAACTGCTGTTTTGTCGTTGGGAAAAACAGGTTTTTCGGGCACAGTAGTTAGCTTAGCGGCAAAGTAAAGTGCAGCCGCCACGCTAGCACCTGCCATCAGGACGATCGCTAGCAGAAAACCCACTAAAAATTTGAAAACGCTATATATACTGTTCATAAAACCGCAAATGAAGGAAGAGGGAAGAAGGAAGAGGGAAGAAGGAAGAGGGAAGAAGGAAGAAGGTTGAGTGTTGACTGCTGAATGTTGAGTAAAATCTGGTAACTGCCAACTGACAACTGGCTACTAACTACTGACTACTGACTTCAAAAGCTTACCCTTGAATCCGGCGACTCAAACTGCCGTATCTAGAAGCAAGGCGAGCTTTCCCTGCAGCGGCCCAATCTTGGAGAAACTGAATTTGTTCTTGAGCCGTTCTGGCTAAAGGCACCATCTGACTAGCTGATTCTAAAATATCATCTGTCGTAAAGTCTCGATTTTGGCTAAATCCAATGTGCATTGCTTCAATCAAAGTTTGCTCGATTTCTGCCCCTGAAAAATCGGGAGTTTCGTAAGCCAAGCGCTCTACATCGTAATTTTTGATGCTGTGCGATCGCAACCGCAACAAATGTACCTCAAAAATCGCCCGCCGTTCCTCCTGGCTGGGCAAACCCACAAAAAATATTTCGTCAAACCTGCCTTTTCTCAGCATTTCTGGCGGCAAAGACTGGATGTTGTTGGCTGTTGCTACCACAAACACCGGTGAAGTTTTTTCGGCCAACCAAGTAATAAAAGTCCCGAACACCCGGCTGGTTGTCCCGGAATCCCCTTTACCGTCCAATCCCCCAAAAGCTTTGTCAATCTCGTCAATCCACAGCACGCAGGGGGCCAAAGCTTCCGCTAGCTGAATCATTTGCCTGGTGCGCGATTCCGATTCTCCGACTAAGCCGGCAAACAAGCGCCCGACATCCAACCGCAGCAAAGGCAAATGCCAGTGGTGGGCGATCGCCTTTGCTGTTAAGGATTTTCCGGTTCCTTGAATTCCGACTAACAACAAACCTCTCGGATGCGGCAAACCGTATTGGCGGGCTCGTTCGGTAAAAGCACCGCCGCGCCGCAGCAGCCATTCTTTGAGATTGTCCAAACCGCCGATATCGGAGATATTCTCGCGGGCTGGGTAAAAATCCAGAATTTGAGTTTGGCGAATTGTTTGGCGCTTTTCTTCTAGAATTAGTTCCGCGTCGTCGGGATGGAGTTCGCCTCTGGTGGCGATCGCCTTTGCCAAAACTCTGCGGATTCGTTCGATCGACAGCCCTTGACAGGAGCGCACTGTTTCGTCCAGCAAACGCCCTTCAATCGCTTGTCCGGTAGCCCCTAACAGCCTTTCTAGCTCAATTTTGATTTCCGCCGCCGCAGGCAGGGGAAATTCCAAAACTGTCATCACTTCGCTGAGGTCTTCCGGGATCGAAATTAGAGGAGATACGATGACAATATTTTTGGGTACTGATTTGAGGAGTCTCGCCAAATTGCGCAGCTTGCGGGAAATTGATACATCTTCTAAAAATCGCTGAAAGTCCCGCAGAATAAAGATTGCAGGGGCGGATGCGGGCAATTTTTCGAGAAATTCCAAAGCTTGCAGCGGGTTGCGCTTGCCAAAACCAGCATCGTTGGGATTGCCTTGGTAGCCGTCCACAAAATCCCAGATGTAGACAGCGCGAGAACCTTGTTTTTTGGCACTTTGGGCGATCGCCACTTCTACGCGCTCTTCTTCCCGTGTGGGAATGTAAATTAGGGGGTAGCGCGATCGCAGCAGCAGTTCAAACTCGTCGCTAAAAATAGTCATTAGTTATTAGTCAACCGACGAAGGCAATTGCCGTTTAAGTGCTGCCAGAGACGCCCAGCGACTGTCTGATGCAGCTTCTGAGCTTTCTGTCTCTGGATCGTTTAAACTTATTCCCGGACATTGAGCATCGCATAGCTGTTTGTGTGGCAGTTCCAAACACATTTGCTCGTACACCCAATCGCCCGGAGAGAAATAGCCACCTGGCGACAAATTTTCCACCAAATCTTCTAAAGCAACTTCTATTTCTGCTGAACTTGAATCTGTCTGATTTGCTGTTTCTTCTAGCCAGATTAATTCAGATGAGTTGAGTGCCAAGCGGTGATTGTATTGTTTCAAGCATCTGTGGCAGGTGAGAGTAACAATTGTTTCTGCTTTCGCCTTCACCTCAAGATAATTCCCTTGGTGAGTCACTTGCAGTCGTCCCCGCACCGGAGTAAGAGTTTCTAAATCGGGGATAAATTCTTCAAAATCAATGACCTCTTTCCGCTCAGTTTTTGTGAGGAGATGAGGGATATAAATTGTCTCCATAATCTTTTGCCTTCCTACTTCTTGAATTCAAAGGTCAAAAGGAATAGTTAATTTTTAACTTCTTCCTTCTTCCTTCTTCCTTCTTCCTTCTTTAGCGTCAGCGCAGTCGCACTACCAAACGCCGATCGGGTTCTTGTCCTTGACTGTAAGTTTCTATGTCCTCACATTCGCTCAAAAAGCTGTGGACTTGACGGCGTTCTGCCGAAGACAGCGATTTGAGTTCAAATTCAACTCCCGTCGAACGCGCTTGATCTGCTGCGTACTCTGCCATCGATCGCAATTCCTCTTGGCGGCGGATGCGATAGCCATTTAGTTCAACTGTATAAGGAATTGACTCCTCTACTTCCTGACCTATATTCTGAACCGTGTTGCAGAGGTACTGAATGGCATCTATTACATTACCGTCAGGGCCGACTAAAATTGCAACTTGTTCTGCAGTCAGATTGCTGTCATCGATTGTCATCCAATAGCAATCTTTTTGTTGTTCGCCTACAACTTTTGACGGAATGGCGGACAGTTGTAACAATTCTTCTAACCATTGCTGTCCGCGCTGCATTTGAGAGTCTTTCATTGTTGTTAAAATCAAGCCTTTTTCTTAGAACGCTTGGGCTCAAAGGGAAGTGCATCTAATCCCTGTTCTTTTTGGGTTTTTGCCTCTGCTTCGTCCACTATTTTTTGCAGGTTTTCAGGCAGCGGTTCTCGCGACAAAATAAACGCCTGAACAGTCTGGAAGATGTTAGCAATCAGCATATACATCAACACGCCAGCAGGCAGCGGGAAGAACAAAAACATCCCCGAAAATATGACTGGCGTCAGTTTGTTGACTGTAGCCTGTTGGGGGTTGTCGTTTGGTCCTTGTGCTTGTCCCGAAAGAGTTTGGTTGATATACAAACTGATGCCGAAGCCCAGGATCATCACCAAAATATCCCAGTGGATTGTACCGTCTGAGTCGATCGCGCCAACGCGGCCTAGAGCTTCAATAAACAGGAATCCTTTGTTACTAGCCAATCCGGGGATTGTGCCTTGAACTGTGGCTTCACCGGGCGCTAAGGCCGTGATGTTGCCCTGTTCATCTACCTTGACTACTTCTTCGCCTTTGATGACTTTCCAGCCGGGTTCAAAGTCGATTTCGCTCTTATTTTCTGTCGCTAAAACTTTGAGAGGTTTGCCCTCTGGGGTTTGAAAATTAATCTTGGTTGTGTCGCCGACTGCGAGTTTGTCGCCGCCTGGAATTACCCCCACAACAGGAGCATGAAAAGTACCTGTGACGTAAATATTTTGGGGCGGTGTAGCAAAAGCTTGCGGTTGAACAGTTTCGATTTGTTCTTTCGGCAAAACTTGAACGTTGACGCTGTAATTTATGTCAGAAAACGGCGAGCCCCGGAGAGTTGCAAACAGTGCAAACAGCACTGGCATTTGCAGCACCAACGGGAAGCATCCTGCTAGAGGATTGCCGAATTCTTTGTATACTTTGCTCATTTCCTCCTGCTGTTTGGCAGGATTGTCTTTATAGAGTTTTTGAATTTGATCTACTCGCTCTTTCATCAACGGCTGCGCTACTTTCATGCGCCGCATATTGCGAAGAGAGCCTGCGTTGAGAGGATAAAGAGCAAAGCGAATCACCAGCGTCAGTGCTACGATCGCTAAACCGTAGCTTGGCACGATCCCGTAGAAAAAATCTAGGATCGGCAGCATTAGGTTGTTGGAGAGAAACGAGATACCAAAATCCATTCGCTTTGAGTTAATTTAGTTGCTCTATGTTTGCTGTTGAGAACTATTTTTACCCGCTTAACGCGAGCCGCCTCAATTTTCAGGGTTTTGTCTCTATCTTAGGACATGGCCCGTCGATCGACCGCCCGCTAGCGGTTTGTTGTAATGAGTTTGCCAATACTCGCACTGACTTTACCTTGATTTGAGGGCAAAGCGGTTCGGTTATTTAGCTTGGGCCGCGTTTGCTTTTTGAGCTGCTGCGGGCAGTTTTTCGTTAATGTAGTCATACATTGCTCGAAATTTCGGAATAGCCCTGAGTTCCAAGCGGCTGCCATTTTTCATGGTCAGCACCATGTCTCCGTAAGTCCCGAAACCGCGAGGCACTGTGACGATTTTGACTATATCTGAGTAGATAACGTCTGTCTGATCGCCCCCCATCCAACCGCTAGTTACGGACACTCGGCGGCTGGTGATCCGATACCGCAGCCACAGAGCCCGGACAATTGCTCCTACTGCGAGGGGGATGCCGACGACTGTCAGCCCAAGGAGTAAGTTGATGATCAAGTCTCCCGGCGCGGGGCCGCCTTCATAATATACTTCCTCTCGAATTCCCATCTAGTACCTCGGCTTCTACCAACAACTGCTCTAATTCTTGCAGAATTTCTGCATAATTGCACTCTTGTGCGATCGGGCGCACGACAATTACTAAATCCCACCCGAATTTTAATCGGGGCAATAGTTGTCGCAAAGCTGCCCGAATCTGGCGTTTAATCCGGTTGCGGACTACAGCGCGTTTGCTGACTTTCAGGCTGATAGAAATGCCTGTACGAGTGGGCTGCAAGGATTTTTCGGCTGTCGGTTTGGCGAGTTCGGCGCTTTTTGGTTTGCGCAGAGCTCTTAAGCTGAAATGAGCGGAGTTACGGCGCATTCCCTTGCGGTAGACGGCGCTGAAGTCTTTTCGGTGCTTGAGTCGGTTTGTCTCGGGCAACATGGCGTAGGGCGATCGTTAAGGCCTCTCAACCTTGATGCAGTGCTAGACTGCGAGGCGGTGGCGACCTTTGCTGCGGCGGGCTTTGATTACCAATCGACCGGTTGCGGTGCGCATTCTGGCGCGAAAACCGGATGTTCTTTTTCTTTTGCGGCTGGTTCCGTGCAGGGTTTGCTGTGTCATTTTGATTTCTCTCGGCTTGTTACTTTACTTTAGATTAATATTCACAATCTTCTAGTTTACCATACAGTTGTTTTGTTGGCAATAATTTTTTTCCGATTTGAATCGATCGCCAAAATCACTAAGCAATAACCCGCGATCGATCTGGCGAACGAAGTTTCGGTTTCGTTTTTACTACTATATCCCTAACTTTCCAAGATGATATTGCAAGGGCGATCGCCCTTAACCGAAAAAATCAAACCCCAGACTTTTAAAACTTCTCAAACTCCCAGAAGTCGGAGATTTCCTCTTCTCTTCACAAAAAATCAAATCCCCGACTTCTAAATTCATCCGTGTTCTTCCCTTATTTCAGTTCCACATTTACCGTAGCAGACATCCCCGGTGCAATTCGCGATTCATAGCCTTTAACGCTTTCAGCATCAAAGACAACTTTTACCGGAATCCGCTGCACAACTTTGGTGAAATTGCCCGTAGCATTATCGGGAGGTAATAAGGAGAATTGAGCGCCAGAAGCAGGGGAGAAACTATCGAGATGACCTTCAAACTTGCGACCACCAAAAGCATCTAATTTGATTTCTACTTTTTGGCCTGGTTTCATATTTGCCAGTTGCGTTTCTTTGAAGTTGGCAACTACCCACAAATCGTTACTGACGATCGCCATTAACGGAGTTCCCGACTGCACCCGCTGCCCGACTTCAACGGATTTGCGGCCGATTTGTCCGGCGGCGGGAGCAGTAATATTCGTGTAGGAAAGTTGCAGTTGAGCGTCTTTAACCGCGGCTTCCGATTGCCCGATCGCAGCTTTAGCAGCATCATACTGCGATCGGCTGACTTTAGTTTGTTCGCCCGTAGCTTCAGCTTGTTGCAATCCGCCCTTTGACGCAGCAAGTTTAGCTTGGGCGGTGCTGATGCCTTCTTCGGCTAGGGCGACTTTGGCTTGGGCGCTGGCGACGCCAACTTGGGCCTGGGCTACTTGGGCTTGGGCTTGTTTTACTCCTTCTTGAGCTTGGGCTACTGCTGCTTGGGCTTCGGTTACGCCTTCTTTGGCTTGGGCTAAGCGCGCTCTGGCTTGGGCAATTCCTTGTTGGGCTGCGGTAGTTTGGCCTTGGGCTACTTCGTAGGCGGCTCTGGCTGCGTCTAGCTGCTGGCGGGCGATCGCACCTTCTTGCTGCAAGCTTTCGTACCGTCTGTAATCAGCTTGCGTCTTGACGAGGTTGGCTTGCGCTTGTGCTAGCTGAGCTTGCGCAGCAGCAATGCCGGCTTCGGCTTCCGTCACCTTGGCTTGAGCTTGCGGAATTCCGGCTTGAGCTTGGGCAACTTTGGCTTGCGCTGCGGGCACGCCGGCTTCGGCTTCGGCTACCGCAGCTTCTGCCGCAGGTACGCCTTGTTGCGCTTCTCTAATTGCTGCTTGGGCGGTGGAAATGGCAGCGTTGGCGCTGCCAATATCTCCTTGAGCTTGGGCAGTTTTGCCTTGGCTGGTTTGGGCGGCTAGGGAAATATTGGCTTCGGCTGCTTCGGCTTGGCGGCGGGCATTTTCTAAGGCTGCTTGGGCTTGTTGGACTTTAACTTGGTAGTCGCGGGGGTCGAGTTTGATCAGCAGTTGTCCGGGTTTTACTTGTTGGTTGTCTTGTACTAAGACTTCGCCGACTGTACCGTTGATGCGGCTGCTGACTTGGTGGATGTGTCCGGCAACTGTAGCATTGTCGGTTTCTTGGTGGATGGAGGCGTATTGCCAGTAGTGGTAGCCGAAGCTGCCTGCGGCGATCGCCCCTATGCCCAGCGCTGCGAAAATCAGCGGTTTCTTGGACTTTTTCTTGGGTGTTGCAGCCGCCGGTAGGGGTGCTTGCAGTTCTGTTTCTGCGTCGGTTTTGACATCGGCGGGGGCGCTGATTTCTGTTTCTGGGGCGGGCGTTACGGGTAGGCTTTTAGCTATGGTGTCGTCGATCGGCTTTTCTAATACGGCGACTGCTTTGCCGTTACCGTTGAATTCTGCTGGGTTGGTTTCGTTTGTGCCTTTCATGGTATTTGATTCCTGATACTTTAGTAAGATGTCGTTTGTTTAGGGTGCGTAGTTTTAATTTAGTAAGACGGCTTTTTTTAAGAGTGCGTAGTATTTTGCGGTTATTTGTAATGTACTGGAGGTAGATGCTGCTGCACTTCACTCAAAAGATTGATTTGTTGGTTTAGGAAAGATTCAGGATCGCGATATCGATCAGTTGGGAAAAGAGTTCTCGATCGGCCTGTGAAAAGCCCTCGACAGCTCGATCTCTGATTTTAGCTACCAGCGGGGGCAATACCTCTTGCAGTTGCGTGCCGGAGTCTGTCAGCCAAATGCGCCATATACGGCGATCGCGGGTGTCTCTCTCCCGGCGGACTAGGCCTCTTTCTTCCATGCGATCTAGCACGCCTGTCAGCGTCCCGCCTACCTGTTGCAGTTTGTCGCCAATGCTGGAAGTCGGCAAACCGTCTTCTTGCCACAAGCAGCACAGTACCAGCCAGTGAAAAGGTGTCAATCCAAAGGGTTCAAGTACCTCTTGCAGCCTGCGACTGCTTAGCTGTGCCAGAAGTTTGAGCCGGTAGCCCAGGCTGTGCGGGGCGAGAACGTCGTGCCACTGAGCTAGATTTATGCGATCGACAGTGGGTGTAATAACCATAGGTTTATTAGTTAGCGTTCGTATTATTAGAGTAGGATATTTTTTGGGTGTTGTCAAGGGGGCGCAAGCAGATTTTTTGAGGCCGACAGCTATGCTAAAACCGGGAATCCCCCTGGGACTTAAGTCCCAGGCTAAAAGCTGAAATCGGTTGAAACCGACTAAAAAATTCAAGCTTAACTGATGGGATGCTCGATCGTTCGATCGAGACTGCCACTGCTGTTTAGTCCACTTAAAGTGGACTTTAGCTGTAAGCCAGGAACTTAAGTCCCTGGCGGACTCGTGGTTACACTCGCAGACTGTGGCGCTGCGGAGGATGTGTAGCTTTCCATAGGATTATCGATCCCACTCTGACCATCACCCGAGTGCCGGATGTCCGCCCTGCGAGGTGTGTTTACATTTCTTAATTTTTCTTAAACTAGAAAGGGTAAATCTAGTTTGCGATCAGAATTTATGTTGCTTCCAGCCGACAAACGCACCAAGTTAGACGACACCGACGACAATTTGTTCTATTCCTATCCCCGGTTTGTGACTCATGTAGACGATGGATTTATTCAGCAACTAACGGATTTATATCGGGAACGGCTGAAACCGAATACTCGGATTTTTGATATGATGAGCAGTTGGGTTTCTCACTTCCCCGACGAGATGCAATTTGCCCATGTTGAAGGGCACGGCATGAATGAAGAGGAGTTGGCAAAAAATCCCAGACTAAATCATTATTTTGTGCAGAATTTGAACGCAAATCCCAAATTGCCGCTGCCGGATGCAGAGTTTGACGCTGTTGTCAACTGCGTTTCGGTACAGTATTTGCAACACCCGGATGCGATTTTTGCCGAGATTCACCGGATATTGAAGCCAGGTGGCGTAGCAATTGTGAGCTTTTCCAACCGGATGTTTTATCAAAAGGCGATCGCGGCTTGGCGGGAAGGTTCGGAGGGCGATCGGGTAGAATTAGTCAAGAGTTACTTTGATTCTGTAAAAGGAGCGAATATACCCGGATTTAGCAAGCCGGAAGTAATAGTTCGCAAGCCTAACTTGCCGAGTTTTATGCAAATGCTGCGAATAGGAAGCGGCGATCCTTTTTATGCGGTAGTTGCATACCGCCAAAGTTAATTTTTTTTTGCAGTAAGGACTTTATGACTTTAGGTGAACATTGAAAGGACTAAAGTCCTTACTAAAAAGCGATGGAAAGCTATGTTTTTTAGTTTAGGATATATTGAATATTTGCTCCTAAAATATGGAAAACTAACTTTTGTAGTGCGTCACACTCGCTCCAAATATCTGTCACGGAAACCTTAAATTCGCGGTCTACGATATCCAGTAGAGTTTATTCTTGAATTATTCAGTTATGGTATGAATGCTAAAGAAATTATAGATGACTATGAAGATTTACAACATGAGGATATTCTAGCTGCTTTGCTATGTGCAGCGCGGCTGACTCAAGAGAAAAGCATATACTGAGTAGGGTAGCTCATCAGTAATCATAAAGTAGGGTAACACCTTGATATGAAACCATACCAGCAAATAGCGATCGACGAATGCGGCGAACCATTAGTCCCCATTCCACCAGAACATTTTGCCTTTGAAATCCCGCACCCTTATCAAAACTTGGGTGCTCCCTATCACAACAGCAAAGCAGATTCGCCTTACTATTTGCGGCAAGGAGTTGTAGATAGTTTAATCGCAGCTAAAACTGAGCTACAGCAAAATTATCAAAATTGGAAAATTATGATATTTGACGCTTATCGGCCGGTGGAAGTCCAGCAATTTATGGTAGATTATACTTTTAATCAAATTGCCCTAGCTCAAGGCTGCGAATTTCCAGTTTCAGAAGACAAACGCCAAGTAATTATAGAACACGTATATCAATTTTGGGCAGTACCCAGCCTCGATCGCGCGACACCTCCCCCTCACAGTACAGGTGCTGCTTTAGATGTAACTTTAGCCGATAAAAATAATCGGCCAATTGATATGGGTTCTCCGATTGATGAAATATCAGAACGTTCTTATCCAGATTATTTTGCTAACAGCAATCACCCACAAGAACAGCAATATCACCGTCACAGGCAAATCTTAAAAAATGCGATGATAAATGCGGGTTTTCAGCAGCATCCTAACGAATGGTGGCATTTTTGTCTGGGCGATCAGATGTGGGCTTGGTTGACAAATCAAAACAATAGTGGTAATCAATTGATTGCCCGATACGGCCGCTATTAAAACGGTACGCAATTAAATCTGGACTGGTGGACTCGCAACCTTGAGAAATCGGGTTTATGGACAAAAAACCTCAGCTTTTAGGTGCTTTCTTCGGGAAGAAACCTGGTTCCTGACACTCTATGCGTCCAAGACTATAAAAGCTCGATCGGCATAAATAATTTGTATCATCAGACACGACAACTATTGCCAGCGGGGTAGCAGTGCTTTAAAATCAACAAGAGCGAACAAGTGCCGGCAAATCGAGTCAGCACCGCAAACCCTAAAGGATAACTCAAAGTTCACCCAATGAAAGCACTCATCCTCTCTGGCGGCAAAGGAACACGCTTGCGTCCCCTCACCTATACGGGTGCTAAGCAATTGGTTCCTGTAGCAAATAAGCCGATACTGTGGTACGGAATTGAAGGAATTGTGGCGGCTGGGATTACGGATATTGGGATTATTATTAGTCCCGAAACCGGGGAAGAGGTGAAGACGAAAACAGGAGATGGATCTCGCTTCGGTGCAAAAATTACTTATATTTTGCAAGCAGAGCCGGCGGGTCTCGCTCACGCGGTGAAAGTTGCTAGACCGTTTTTGGGCGATTCTCCCTTTATTATGTATTTGGGAGATAACTTAATTGAGAATCAGCTAGATCCGTTTTTAGAAATTTTTAACAAGCAAAAACTAGACGCTCTGATTTTGCTGCGTCCAGTTCCCAATCCCTCTGCTTTCGGTGTTGCGAAAGTTGATGAAAAAGGAAGAGTTTTGGAGTTAGTAGAAAAACCACAAGTTCCGCCATCGAATTTAGCACTGGTGGGGATTTACTTTTTTGCTCCTACTATTCACGAGGCGATCGATCAAATTCAACCCTCTGCCCGCGGCGAACTGGAAATTACAGACGCTATTCAACAGCTCATGAATCAGGAAAAACAGGTAGAAGCCTGCAATTTAGAGGGTTGGTGGCTGGATACGGGGAAAAAAGACGATTTGCTGAGTGCAAACCAAATCATTTTAGATAGCCGTATCGTAGCTTCAACTGAATTAAAAGTAGACGCAAAAAGTCAAATTATCGGACGAGTCCAAATAGGCGAAGGAACGGAAATCATTAATTCTACAGTTCGCGGCCCAGTGGTAATTGGGGAAAATTGCCGCATTGAAAATTGCTTTATTGGGCCTTACAGCAGTATTGCCGATCGCGTGACGATGATTGATGCTGATATCGAACACAGCGTAATATTGCAAGGGGCGAAAATAGTTGGCATTCACCAGCGAATTGTTGACAGCGTGATCGGGCAGCGAGCTCAACTAACCAATGCACCGGCTCGTCCAAAAGCTCTGCGGTTTATGATTGGTGATGACAGTCAGATTGAGTTATAGCAATCCTTGCAGGAGTCGTAAACTTTTTACCCCACCCCAACCCTCCCCTTGGTAAGGGGAGGGAGTAAGAAATTCACAAATGATTTAGGATTGCTATAGCTTAAATTGAGATATTGCCAATATCGGAAGCAATAATCCTGATTTAACAAGAGATGAATTTTCTTGTGGGGCGGGCATCCTGCCCGGCCTTGAACAGCCAAGATGCCTGTTCCACAATTAGTTACAATTATTATTCAAGCAGCCAAGATGCCTGTTCCATAATAAGTCATACTAAGTTATCTAAAGGAGAGGAAAGTTTGCAGTACGAAGAAATACCAACTCAACAAATCATAGATAGATTGCGGCAAACTTTGGAGCCGCGAATTGGTATTGCTGAGCCGTCGCTGTTGGGAACAGAAAATAGTGCGATCGCCCAAAATGAAGATGACGAAGACATCGCCCTTTTAAAGGCGGGTTTCGACATTTATAACATACCAATTACCTCTTACCAAAGACGGCTGGGTTCCGCAGTAATTGCAGTTAGAAAAATAGTCCGAAAATTACTTAGACCCGTACTTGAACGACAAGTAATTTACAATTTCGCTAATACCCGCGTCGTTCAAACATTGAGCATTCAATTGCAAAAATTGCAAGAAAATCAACAAAGCCTAGAGAAAAAATTTCAATCCGAATTCAGCAGCGGATATCCCGAAGTTACAGCACAGCTTGAGACTCAACAAAATGCGATCGCAACTTTTCAGTCTGAAATAGAGCAAATTAAAGCAGTGCAGCAGCAACATACTGCTATTTTAGAGAAGATTACCGCTCAATTGCTCGATCGACAACAATAAAGCATCAAAGATGACCCAAAATAATTTGGTCACAAGGCCCCAGATTTATTCGCGAGAGCAATGGTTCAATGCTTCAATCTAAAATCTAAAATTATTCAATTCCTCAATCTAAAATCCCCAATTCCAAATCGAAAATTCCTCAATTATTCAATTTTTAAATCGAAAATTTTTCAATCCCAAATCGAAAATCGAAACTTCTTCAATCCTTCAATTACTCAATCTAAAATCTAAAATCTAAAATCTAAAATCTAAAATCGAATGACTGCACTGCCAATATGCTCGTTAATTATAGTCAACTATAACGGTCTGCGCCACACGAAAGATTGCTTAAAATCTCTACAAAAACTTGCGTATCCCGAATCGCAGCTAGATTTAATTGTAATTGATAATTGTTCTCAAGACGATTCCGTTAATTCCCTGCGCGAACTATTTCCAAAAGTTCGCATTTTTGTCAACTCCGCCAACAACTTTGCGAAAGCCCTCAACCTCGGCATCAGCGAAGCGAAAGGGCAATATATCGGCTTTCTAAATAACGATGCCACCCTTGACAGTCGCTGGTTAGAGATACTTGTCAAACGGCTAGAAACTAATAAAGAAGTAGGTGCGACTAGCGGCAAATTGCTGTTTAAAGACGGGCGAATTAACAGCGCAGGTATTCAGCAATTACCTAATTTTTATTGGCAAGATGTCGGCTTTGGCGAAAAAGATTCGGGACAGTACGATACAGAACGGGAAGTCGAAGGGCTTTGTTGGGCGGCGGTGCTTTTCCGCAGGGAATGTCTGGAAGATGTGGGGCCGATAGATGAAGATTTTGTGATGTATTTTGAGGATGTAGAGTTTGCCAAACGCTGCCACAAACGCGGTTGGAAAATGCTTTATATTCCCGCCGCTATAGCCCATCACGAGTATCGGGGTTCGAGTAAAGGCAGCAAACTTACCGAGTATTTCTGCAACCGCAATCGGTTTCTGTATTTGGCAAAACACGAACCTTTGCAATTAGTCAAAGGAATTCATACTTCGGATTTTTTTACTAACAAGCAGTACGATTTGCTGTTCGAGAGTTTATTTGTAGCGATTAAAAAAATTCTAGATTATCAAAAACCGGAAATCATCGAAACTGTAATCCCGCAGTTGTCGGAAAAGTTGGCGGTGATTTACAGTCGCCTGAAGGTCGATCGCATTTTATCTCGGTTACAGGTGGTTCGGGGCGATCGCAAAATGTCGATCGCCATTTACGATCACGGACTGCATTTTATTGGTGGCGGTCAAAAATACGTCGCTACCATCGCCTCGCTGCTACAAAATGAATTTGACATTACTTTTATCGCCCACAAACCAGTTGCTGTTTCCGACTTAGAATCGTGGTACGGACTCAACCTTTCAGGATGCAAAATTAAAATTATGCCCTTGGCGTTTTACGAGAAACGCGGAATGCAGTGCATCGATTCCAGCATCATTGTGGAGGATATGGAAAATCCCTTTGATGAAATTGCCAGAGAAAGCAAAAACTACGATATTTTTATCAACGCGAACCAACTGGAAAAAGTTAAACCACTGTCGCCAATCTCCATATTTTTCTGCCACTTTCCCAATACTTTCCGCAACCGTCACTTTGCAGTCGATGATTACACTTTCATTATTGCCAACAGTCAATTTACTGTCAAGTGGTTGGAGAAACGCTGGAACTTAAAGCCCACTTTTCTGCTTTATCCCCCGGTGGAAATGGCAACAGTTAAAGTGCCGAAAGAAAACATAATTTTGGCGGTGGGACAGTTTGAAGCTGGGGGAACAAAAAAGCAAATTGAACTAATTAAAGCTTTCCGCAGTTTGCTAGCGGATTATCCCGAAGAATTTCAAGGATGGCGGCTAATTTTAGCCGGTAGCAGCATTCCCCGCAATCCTTATTTAAAGACTGTTCAGAATTTATTGAAGCAAGATTCAAGGGCGATCGAACTCATAGTCAATGCTGATTTCGATGAGGTAAAATCACTTTATGCTAGAGCGAGCATATTCTGGCACGCCTGCGGTTTGGGTGAAGTCAATCCTCAAAGATTTGAGCATTTCGGGATGGCGACTGTAGAAGCAATGCAAAATAGTTGTGCTCCCATTGTTTTCAACGGTGGTGGCCAACCGGAAATTGTCGAACATGGGCGATCGGGCTTTTTGTTCAATACCGTTGAGGAACTGTGCCAGCATTCACATCAACTAATTGTTAATCCCGATTTGCTAGCAGAACTTCAAGCAGGTGCACAGCAGCGCAGTCAGAACTTTAGACTTGCACGTTTCGATAAAAAAGTCAAGAGTTTTTTTGAGATTATTCACCAAGAATATGCTACAATTCGGCTGCCAAATCCTGCCGATATAGCTCAAATGCTCGATCGAGCTTAAAGGCTAATTAAATAGTCCACCAGGGGTTAAAATCCTTAGCCCAAAGCTAAAGTCTTTTTGCATAGGACTAATATCAAAGTCGATTTTTTTAGCGTTTTCTTGAGTCCGCGTAGGCGGACTTTGTATGTGTAGTCGCGACTTCCAGTCGCCGGATATCTAAAATCATGTCTAATTCACTGTTAATCAATTTATCATTTTTAACTCCCGAACCAACTGGAATCGGGACTTATGCCACTAATATTTTCCCAGAACTGCAACAGCTAAAACCAACATTACTTGTTTCCCAGCAAATTGACAATTATACTTGCTATCAAATTCCCGAAACTCTGACACCGAATCGCGGCCCGAAAGGACAAGTTGACAGGCTGCGGTGGACTCAGTTTGAGTTACCTAAAATCTACCAAAAATTGCAGTCAATCCTGATATTTTCCCCTATTCCCGAAGCACCTTTGTATTCCGGCTGCCGCTACATTGTCACTGTTCACGATTTAATCCCTTTGCGATTTCCCCAACGGTTTTCTCGCTTAACAGCTTATTTTCGCTACTACATACCGCAGGTTTTGAGGCAAGCAGAACACATTATTTGCGATTCTCAAGCAACGGCGGCAGATGTTGCTAACTTTTTCCAAATTCCGCCTAAAAAGATGACCGCAATTCCCCTAGCTTGCGATAATATTAATTTTAGATATCTCGACTTGCCAACCAAAAATTATTTTCTTTATACCGGCAGACACGATCCTTATAAAAACTTAGAAAGATTAATTGCTGCATTTGCGAGTTTGCCCGATCGCGCCAACTGCGAATTGTGGCTAGCAGGGCCTCCCAATGCCTACACGCCGCAGTTGACAGCACAAGTTGAACAATTAGGTTTACAATCTTTGGTAAAGTTTCTCGGTTACGTTCCCTATTCTCAATTGCCCGTACTGATGAATCAGGCGATCGCCCTAGTTTTCCCTACACTTTGGGAAGGATTCGGCTTACCAATTTTAGAAGCAATGGCTTGCGGCACACCCGTCATCGCATCCAACCTGTCATCGATGCCAGAAGTAGCCGGAGATGCCGCATTATTAGTCAATCCTTACAGCGTCGGAGAAATAGCCGAAGCCATGCAAACAGTAGCCACAGATTCAAAAGTGCGATCGAACTTAAAAACTGCGAGTTTAGCCAGATCGGCTCAATTTAGCTGGAACAAAACCGGAACAGCAACCGCCAACATCTTACAGCAATATCTTTAAATCTTCCCTCTCTTCCTTTCTCTTCTCTGCACCCTCTGCGGTTAAACTCACATCTTGCACCATTGTCAGCAACAGGCAAGATGCCTGTTCCACAAGAAAATTTATCTTTTGTGGAACAGGCATCTTGCCTGTTCATAAAAGGCTAATTAAGAATGGTGCAATATCTCAGGTTAAATAAAAAAAATCCCACCCAAAAACCGCAATCTACATATTATCTCATGCCCAATCCCCAATCCAACCTGCTCATTAACCTCTCCTTCCTAATTTCCAAACCAACCGGGTTAGCCATCTACGCTAAAAACCTATTTCCCCACCTAAAATCCCTCAATCCAACATTACTAACAGCAGAAAAATTTCCCAATAACAACTGCTACCAAATCCCCGCTAACTTAACACCAGAAGAAGGAACCAAAGGACACATCAACCGATTGCTGTGGACACAAACCGAACTCCCCAAAATTTACAAACAGCTAAAATCTAACCTGTTATTTTCTCCAATTCCCGAAGCTCCTCTATTTACAGGTTGCCGCTATATAATTACAGTACATGACTTGATAGCGCTGCGATTTCCCCGCCGCTTCGATCCTCTGACACCTTACCACCGCTACTACATTCCCCAGGTGCTGCGGCAGGCTCAACACGTCATTTGCGACTCTGAATCAACTGCCAACGATATCGCTAATTTTTGCAATATTCCTACTAATTTAATTACGCCAATTTTCCCCGGATACGATACCAGTTTTTTCCGTTTTTTAGGCATACCAACCAGCAATTATTTTCTTTATATCGGCCGCCACAATCCCTATAAAAACGTGCAGCGAGTTGTAGCAGCGTTTGCTGCTTTGCCAGATAATTCCGAGTACGAATTGTGGATAGCAGGTTCGGAAGACAAACGCTATACGCCGCTGCTGAAAGCGCAGGTTCAAGAATTCGGATTGTTCGATCGAGTAAAATTCTTAGACTACATTCCCGCGGCCGACTTGCCCAAAGTCATCAACCAAGCGATCGCCCTGGTTTTCCCCAGCCTTTGGGAAGGATTCGGCCTCCCCGTGCTCGAAGCAATGGCCTGCGGCACTCCTGTAATCACCTCTAACCTGTCTTCAATGCCAGAAGTGGCGGGGGGTGCATCCTTATTAGTCAACCCCTACAGCGTCGAGGAAATTGCCTCTGCTATGCACCAGCTTGCAGTGGATGCCAAAGTTCGATCGCAATTGCGGGAGCTCGGTTTAGCCAGAGCAAAACAATTTAGCTGGGAAAAAACAGGCCTGGAAACTGCTGCTATTCTCGATCGATATATCTAATTTTTCTATTCTGACAGCACAGAGAATCGTATTGAGGGTGCGATCGCATTTAGGGTGCGATCGCCACCGGTGTCAGCAGACATCAGGGAAATAGAAGCTACAAGCCCGATCTCATGTCTGGCAAATTAACAGCAATTAAGCTCGGGGACGGGTTTTGTAGAGGCGGGTTCGCCAATATCTACGATTCAGATCCAGGGTATTTGTCAACCCGCCCTTCCCGCCCATTTCGGCAAAATTCGCCCTTTTACTTGTTGATACCCAACTGATCGCCGCGCTTGTACTGCTGATAAGCAGCAAAAAACAGCCCCGCCAGAGTAACAAAGATTAGACCCAGAACAATACCTGAAAGCAGCGGTTCTACCATGAGATCTCCTTAACGTTAAGATTTAACAACCTATTTTTAATATTACCAGCACTTACACAGATGAATTTTCCGAAAAACGCCCTTCCGGGAGTATTAGATCTTGCTCTCCCTGCTGCGAACGATTAAGCTATGTTATGAGAAATAAATTTTCTTGTAGATACTATTTTTAATTGAACTCCTTTGAATAACCAACTTGCCAGGAATGAAATTAAAAACCCGATCGAGCGACTGGCCATATTTGCGCTAGCGGTGTTGCTTGCCATCTTCTTGGCGACGATCGCAATTCGTCACTTTCAAGTCGCAGATCCTTATGTCAAAAGCGTACTATCCCTCACTGGCAATCCGTTTCAGGGTTCCGCCATCTTTCAAATGAACTGTGCGGGGTGTCACATATCCGTTTCAGACAGTCAAGTCGGGCCCAACTTGCACGGAGTGTCCGAGCGAAAATCCGAATTCGCTCTGATCCGGCAAGTCACGAGCGGGCAAACCCCACCAATGCCCCAGTTTCAGCCGAGTCCGCAAGAAATGGCAGACTTGCTGAAGTATCTCGAACAACTTTGAACCAAAGGAGGGGAGGAAATATGGTTCCCCTGCTCCCCATTGTCCAGGCAAGAGTAAGGTGCGCGCCGTGCGCACCCTACTGTGGAATGCAGACTAAACCAGCAAGGTAAAACTCTGAGCCGATAACTGGCTCGGCTGCACGCCCGCCACTACAGCCAAAATCTCGTTGCTGCCGGCGATTCCGATCGCAGTTGAGCCATTAGTTTCGCTCAATGACAGTTGATTGAAGTCCAAGCCTCCCACCAACACGAGCGAATCAACTCCTTGCGTGAAGTTGATAATGGTGTCAATTCCCCCGCCCGCTGCCAAGGCAAAGCCATTCCTGCCACCGCCGACTAGAGTATCGCTACCAAAGCCGCCAAAGAGCAAGTTATCGCCGATATCACCAAAGAGCAAATCATCCCCGCTGCCGCCAATTAAGGTATTGTTACCGTCGCGGCCGCATAGAGTGTCATTGCCTTGATCGCCAATTAGCACGTCGTCGCCGCCTCCTCCCAAAATTACGTCCTCGGCTTTGCCGCCGTACAATACGTCATTGCCTTCGTCGCCAGAGATCGAGTCGTTGCCGCGATTGCCATAAATCGTATCGTTAGCGCGATCGCCAAAAATCAGGTCAAAGCCTTTGCCGCCGAAGAGAGTATCGCTATCGATGCCTCCGAAGAGAGTATCGTTGGCTGTATTGCCATTGATATAGTCACCGCCCCCTCGACCAAAGATCAAATCGTTGCCGCTCAACCCGAAGATAGAGTCACTGTCGGCACTACCCACGATCGTATCGTCGCCGTTAGGGCCGTTGATCACATTACCCGCCGCTGAAGGAATACCGGCATCATTGGGAGTAGCGATCCTCGGGAAATTCTCAGGGCAAACCAAATCTGTGGGTACAGGTGCAGGTGTCGGCGTCGGTACAGGTGCAGGTGTCGGCGTCGGTGCAGGTGTCGGCGTCGGCGTCGGTACAGGTGCAGGCGTCGGCGTCGGTGCAGGTGTCGGCGTCGGCGTCGGTACAGGTGCAGGCGTCGGCGTCGGTTCAGGTGGCTGTGGCGGCGTCGGCGGTTCAGGTGGAGGCGCCGGCGTCGGCGTCGGCGTCGGGAAGTTCCCGAAGTTGATGCCGCTGACAATAGCGCCTGAAGTTAGGTCGATGTCGGCGGGGTCGGGGGTGCTTTGGGTAAACCCAGTTTGGTTGACTTCCCGGACGCGGTAGGTTCCCGGCGTTAGGTTCGCGAACAGGTAGTTGCCGCTGTTGTCTGTGGTAGTAGTAACAGGAGCAGGAGCAGGAGCAGTTCCAGCTACGACATTGGTTAACTGAATTTGGAAATTCGGTAAACCCGGTTCTCCAGCCTCCTGAGTGCCATTGTTGTTCGTGTCTCGGAACTTCAGACCTCGGATCGTACCCGGTTGGGGCAGGAAGTTGCCGAAGTCAATGCCCGTGATGTTAGCTCCACCTGTTACCGTAACGGGGGCGGGGTTGGGGGTCGTCTGCGTCCAGCCATTTTGCTGGACTTCCCTTATCTGGAAAGTACCTGCGGGTATGTCCTTGAGAGTGTAGTTGCCTGTGGCATCGGTGATGGTAGTGAGTTCGCCCTGCTGAAAAAATCCATCCGGAGTGATACTGTCGAGGAATATTTGCCAGTTACCTAGCCCCAATTCTCCGGCATCCTTAACGCCGTTGTTGTTGAGGTCATTGAATTTTTGACCGCTGATGGTACTCGACTGGAAGTTGCCGAAGTTGATATTAGCGATGTCTTGACCGCTGGTGACAGTGATGTCCGCCGGATCGGGGGTAGTTTGCGTCCAAGTAGGCTGCAAGACTTCCCGCACTTTGTAGGTTCCTGCTGACAAATCGAGGAATTTGTAGCTGCCGGCGGCATCGGTGAGGGTGTTCGGTTCCCCGGTGTCGAGAGTGCCGTTGTTGTTGGTATCGAGGAAGAATTGCCAGTTGGGTAGTCCTGTTTCTGCTGGCGCATCTTGGATGCCATTTGTGTTGAGGTCATTGAACTTCAGACCACTAATCGAGTTGGGCCTGAAGTTGCCGAAGTTGTTGTTTTGGGAGTCGGTGCCGCTGGTGACGGCGATCGTAAACGCGCCGGAAAGAGTAGGCGTGGCTGCATTGACGGGGGGCACAGTTTGCGTCCAGCCTGTTTGTGGCACTTCCCGCACTGTATAAGTGCCGGCTGGCAAGTTGGTGAACTGGTAGTTACCGGCGACATCGGTGACGGTGGCGTTGGTGCCTGTTTCGGCTGTTACTGCGTCTTGCACGCCGTTGTTGTTGGCATCCAAGTAAATTGTCCAGCCTCCTAGCGGTGGTTCTGCTGGGGCATCTTGAATGCCATTTTTGTTGAGGTCATTAAATTTGAGCCCGCCGATTTTGCCCAACTGGAAGTTGCCAAAGTCTTGAGCCGTAATGTTTGTGCCGCTGACCGGGTTAATTGTATAAAAAACCGGGCCGGCGGTTTGTGAGAAACCCGTCGGTACGTCTTCTCTCACAAAGTAACGACCGCTGCCGACGCTGGTAAAGCTATAAGTGCCAGCCGCCGCAGGCGCTGTTCCGGTAACTTGACTGGCGACTTCGGAGTCGGCGGTATCTAAAGTGCTGTTATTGTTAGTATCCTTGAACAAGCGAACGGTAGTACCGTTGAGGGGCGTGTCGTCAGCAGTGAAGCCGTCGCCTGTGAGGTCGGTGAATTTGGTGCCGCTGACAGTGATGTTTTGGAAAACGCCGAAGTTTTGACCCGTAACGGCAGTACCGCTTTGGGCGCTAACGAGAATTGCGGCAGCGGGGAAAGAAATGCTGGAGTTAGCTGGGGCAGTGGCTTGTATCAGGTAATTGCCGGGGCCGATATTGGAGAATGTGTAATCTCCGGCTCCCGCAGTCGTTTGCGCAGTGCCGACAACAGTATCTGTGCCGACTTCTAGTGTGTTGTTGGCGTTGGTGTCTTTGTATAAGTTAACGGTGATGCCGTTTAATACGGTGTCATCGGGAGTGAAGCCGTTGCCTGCGAGATCGGTGTAGGTTTTGCCCGCGATCGATGTCAGTTGGAAGTTGCCGAAATTGGCACCCGTGACATTAACAATACCCGTATTGACCGGAGTCGGGCCGACAGTCTGCACCCAAGCAGTCGCAGGCGTTCCAACGGGCGGTGCTTCTGTAATCGGAGTAGCTGTTTTTACGTCGCGGAGGATGTAAGTGCCGTCGGCTGCGGTAGTAGCGCTCTTCGTGCCTACAGAAATCACCCAGCCCGGGAGACCTGGTTCAGTCGCTGCGGCACCTTGCAGGCTATCCCCGTTAAGGTCGTTGAATTTAAGGCCTGTGACGATCGGGCCGTATTCATAAGCACCGATATCAACATTAGCGCCGATCGTCCGGGGAAAGCCAGCACCACGCTGGTCAGTTGCCCCCGCAGCGGCTGCGGCTGCGGCATCCCCAGTATCGATCGCCGGATTAGGAGTCGCGGTGCTGTCAGCCAAAGCATAAGTCACGGGAACGCCTGTAGCCTCGTTCAATCCTGCAGCAGGTGCGATCACATTTCCTATAGGAACTGTCAGTTGCTGGGCGGCAGGTAAATTGCTACCAGCAACGTTGCCGATCAAATTGTTGATACTGGTGGCGGCGAAAGAGGTCCCGAACACGTCAGGATTCGCGCCGCCCAAATTCCCGGCGACGATCGAATTTCTGACATTCACAGTACCGCCGTTAGTAGCAATACCCCCGCCGACAGCAACAGCCGGAGCAGTCGCAGCCGCAGTATTAGCAGTGATGGTGTTGTTAGTCAGAGTTGCAGTAGCGCCGGTGTTGACAAAAATCGCGGCCCCCGCGCCCTGGCCAGGTGTAGCGTCCGCAGCGCCAGGAGCGCCTCCCGTTGCTGTATTGCTGAACAAAGTGCTGTTGTTCAGGGTCAAACTGCCAGTATTAACAAAAATTGCGCCTCCCAAACCAGCACCGCCGCCGCCGCCGGTTGGACTGCCGGCGCCGCCCGGGGTGAAAGCTCCGACGGTCGTGCTGAGTCCGCCTACTGTACCGCGACCGCCGCCTCCTCCGAAGCCCCCAGCGCCGCCGTTGCCGCCCACACCACCGCCGCCGCCTCCTCCTCCGAAGCCGCCAGCGCCACCAATACCGCCAATGCCGGCTGCACCTGCTGTGCCAGTGCCGGCGACGCCGCCAGCGCCGCCGTTGCCACCGCCGCCACCCCCTCCTCCGAGGCCGCCAGCGCCGCCAGCGCCGCCAGCGCCGCCCGTACCGCCGTTAGTGCCACCAGTACCAGCGCCACCCGTACCGCCAGCGCCACCGACGCCGCCGTTAAGACCTGTGCCTGGTAATCCGCCGCTGCCCGCGCCGCCGTTGCCGCCCGTACCACCAGGGCCGCCCGTACCGCCGATGCTCGTCAACCCGGGAAGACCGGTTTGACCGGGGCCGCCTGCGGAAACGAAGGGAAACAGGCCTGCAAAATCGGTGTTGCCGCCAGGGCCTGCTGCCGCAGGAGCTACGGGGGCCGCGCTGCCGGCGCCCCCCGTAGCGCTGTTGCCAGTAAAGGTCACGCTGTCAACTGTGACAGTACCGCTGTTGATAAATAGTGCGCCGCCCATGCCGGCTGCACCGCCGCCGCCGCCCGTACCGGCACCGCCTGTAGATATGCCACCGGTAATTGTCAGGTTGGAAAATGTGACTGGGGTAGTGGCGCTGTCGATGAAGAAGCCCCGGTTATTGCCGAGATTTAGGGTGAAACCGCCGCCGGTAAAGGTGATGGGGGTGGAAATCCTAGGCAGAACCTGTCCGGGAGCGAAGCTGATGTTGCCGGTGATGGGAATCGTGTCTGCATTGGGCAAAGCGTTAGCCAGAGTTATCGCATCTCGCAGTTCGCCAAATGTGGCGACTAAAACTGCGCTGTAAGCTTCCCTCGCCTCTGCAGAAAATGCTAAAGGTGTTTCTATGTTGCCCGTAGTTACTTCGAGTTCCCAGTCTCCACCCAACGCAGCATTCCCAGTCAAGTTGTCGGAAGCGGCAATATTTGCCCCCGTGAGCTGACTCAGCCTTTGGACGAAAGCCACACCTGCTTCTGTGGCGGCGACGTTGCAGCCGTAAAGTAGAATTTCGGGTTTAGCAGTAATTGGAGAGTTAGAGTTTGCCTCGGCTGCTGGCAAAGCAAACCATGTTTCTAAATAATTTCGATAGCTTTCAATGTTGCTGAGATTTAGTTCTGTTCCCCCCAGTTGCAAGCTGGCTGATGCGCCGTGAGACAAAATGTGGACGGCTGCAATATTTTTCCGCTGTTTAAGTGTTTCGGCGATTTGCTCGATGCCGTCGCGATCGGCTTTGAGAATAACAATTTCTGTATCGGGATTTGCGGTTTCTGTTAAACTTTCGCAATCTTTAACTTGTGAATCTGCAAAAACAATCTGGTGTTTCTGTTCTTTATAGAGTTCCACGATTAAATTCTCCTGGTACACACACACATCAAATTCATAGCACAAACCAACCGCAGCAGCGATCGATCTTTTTCCAGTGCGGATGAGAGTCGATCGCCCCTAACTTTCACCTAATTTAACTTTCACCTAAATTGAATATTGACAAAAACTTTTTTTTATGCACCCCTAGCCTAACTGAGTTAGTTTGATGGTTGAGAAGTTTTAAAGGGAGATATTGTTCCGGCTGTTACCAAAAATGTTGAAGAAAACTTGCGCGCTGTTTTCCGATCTACCAGGTAGAGCTGGATAAAATACCAGGTTTTACAAAAATTGTCAATCTAATAATTAACTGATGGCGATCGAGATTTGTTAGTCAAGAGTCATCAGTCAGGGTTATTAGCTATAAGCTGATATTATTGCGTAGTTGTTGGCTGCTGAATGATATGTATGTGCGATCGAAAAATCGCAATCAAATAGGTTTGTAGTGAGAAATGCAAATCCTCATAAAACTCAGAGGACTTGCATTCCTCACTAGAAAGGCGATCGCGGTTATTTTACAAGAATAGATATGACTGATAAAAGCTGAGTCATCACTAAAATTCCTGGAGACTATTAGACTCAATAAACCGGGAAGAGGAAATAAAATTCTGCGTGTCAGTCCAGAATCTTAACTCCTCTTCCCGGTTTCTGCGTCCAAGACTGACTAATTACCAAGTTTCTTCATCGGGTTTATTGGAATTGCTCCAGATTTCCACATCTAAATCATTGAGATAAATCAGAGCAGTTTCAATCTGTTTACTGGTACCGTTAAGTTCCAAGTCAAACCAACCGTCCTCTAAAGTTTTGACACCCAAGAAAGCAGCATTAAAATTAACCGTCAAACCGTATTCAGAAATCAAGTGAGAAATCACTGGTTCCTGATGGTACTCTTTAGGTACACGAATGCGAATGCGGGTTTGAGTTGGTCTGGTGTCGCCACTGTCAGATTTGGGAATATCTGATTCTTGGGTTTTGTGAAAATCGTCGCTCGCCTCAAATTCAGCTTCGCTAGAGTTGTGAGCTAACATTTCAGCCTCCTAATGTTTACTGTTTTCAGGGATGAGGTGCACCGTGCGAACCTACCGCCCTAAGGACTAATAACCAATGACTAAGGACTAATGACTATTATTCAACTTCTTTAATGCTAGTTTTTCGTTCTAAAATCTCCTTAAGTACAAGGGTAATAACTCCTAAAAAACCTAGAATTACCGCCGCTGAAAATGCGGCTTGCGTGGCATACTGCTTGTAAGCATCCTCTACAAATAAAGGCAAAGTTTGCGTTTTTTTAGCAATATTTCCCGATACCACAGAGACTGCTCCAAATTCTCCCATTGCTCTAGCATTGGTCAAAATTACCCCGTAAAGCAATCCCCAGCGAATACTGGGAAGCGTGACATTCCAGAAAATTTGCCAGTCATTTGCTCCCAAAGTTTTCGCCGCTTCTTCTTGATCTGTTCCCACTTCCTCCAAAACAGGAATCACTTCGCGGGCCACAAAAGGCAAGGTAACAAAAGCAGTAGCCAGCACCATTCCCGGGAAAGCAAAAATAACCTTGATATTGGCCGCCTCCAGCCAGGGTCCGAACCATCCCACCCGACCGTAAAGCAGTACAATCATTAAACCTGCAACTACGGGAGATATGGCAAACGGCACGTCTAAAATGCTGATTAATAGCGTGCGCCCCCGAAATTTATTGCGACCAATTACCCAGGCTGCGCACAAACCGAATACTGTATTTACAGGCACAACTATCAGAGAAATCACCAAGGTAAGTTGCGCCGCGTGCAGAAACTCGGGCGATGTTAAGTTAGAAAGAAATGGCTCTACTCCCTTTCTGAAAGCTTGGTAAAAAACGTTGAGCATGGGGATAAATAAGACGAGAGCAAGATAGCCGCTCGCAATTCCAATTAAAGTTGGTTTTACCCAAGCTTTCTCCTGACTCGGACTAGAACCCGCGGGCGGAAATTTGTAATCAGCGGGTGAATTGATATTATTAGCCGTCATAGCGTCTTCTCCATGCTTGTAAGAGATTAATTGCGAACAGCATTGTCAGCGATATACCTAACAGGATAGTGCCGATAACTGTTGCTCCTGCATAGTCGTACTGTTCCAATCTTTGAAAAATTAATACGGGCGCAATTAAATCTTTGAAGGGTATGTTAGAAGCCACAATTACAGTAGAGCCATACTCGCCAACCGCTCGCGAAAATCCGAGGGCAACGCCGGTTAAAATAGACGGGAACAGCGGCGGTAAAACTACTCGCCAGAAGGTTTGAAATTGAGAAGCACCCAAGCACCAAGCTGCTTCTTCAATGTCTTTTTCCATTTCGTTTAAAACTGGCTGTACAGTCCGCACGATAAAGGGTAAGGAAATAAAGATCATCGCTATGCCTACGCCCAAGCGAGTAAATGAGATCTTGATTCCCAAGGGTGCAAACAGCCCGCCGATCCAGCCGTTATCGCTGTAAACTGTGGCGAGAGTTAAACCGGCGACGGAGGTGGGCAGTGCAAAAGGTAAATCGACTGCTGCATCGACAACCCGTTTTAAGGGAAAGTCGTAGCGGACTAATACCCAGGCAATTAATGTGCCGAATACTCCGTTAATTAATGCCGCCATTAATGCGGTAAAGAAGGTGACATCGTAGGCGGAAAGGGCGATCGGACTGGTGGCAATTGCCCAAAATTCGGCGGGGTTTGCTGTGCTGGCTTTCAGCAGCATTGCTGCAACTGGGAGCAATAGCATTAAGCTGAGGTAGCCTAGGGTGATTCCCCAAGGTAATGTGACTTTGCCGATCGCCCTTTTGATATTTTCGATCGGAGACTCAGGGTTGCTGGTTGGAGATGATACAGCCATAAGTGAATTGTTTTGAGTTGTCAAGAATAGTGAATCTTTTAGAGCCCCGACAACTTTGGGGAAGTCGGGGCTCTGGGTATTCTGTTTTTTTACTGTTTAATTGAACCTTGGATTTTGTCAAAAACAGCTCCGTCATCGAAGAATTTCTTCTGAATATCTCCCCAACCTCCTAAGTCTTGAGCTGTAAATAGGGTTGTGATGGGGGCATATTTTTTGACAAATTCTGGTTCCGCCACTACTGTTGCATCTACTGGGCGGAAGCCTGCTTTGGCAAATTCTCGCTGAGCTTCTGGGGTATACAGAAACTTGACAAATGCTTCGGCGACTTCGCGAGTACCGTGTTTATCAACGTTTTTATCTACAATGGCAATGGGATTGTCGATCGAAACATTGACTTCGGGAATACTATAAGTCGGTTTTTCACCTTGCTGACCAGCCAGAAGAATCTCGTTTTCGTAGTTAATTAAGGCGTCGCCTTGGCCTTGTTTGAAAAATACGTCAGTAGCTTCGCGGGCGTCTTTAGTCAGGATAGGGACGTTTTTGTAGACTTTGCTAGTAAAGTCTAATGCTTTGGCTTCGTCTCCTCCGGTTTTCACAACCGATCCCCAAAGTGCGAGGAAATTCCAGCGTGCAACGCCTGATGTTTTGGGATCGGCAGTAATCACTTTTACTCCGTCTTTGCTTAAATCTTCCCAGTTTTTGATGCCTTTGGGATTGCCTTCGCGGGTGACTATTGCTGCTACGGATTTGCTGACTATGCCATCGTTGGGGGCTTCTTTTTCCCACCCGGGCTCAATGAGTCCGGCTTTTTCGATTTTTGCGGTGTCGAGGGCGAGGGCTAAGTGTACGATGTCTGCTTCTAAACCGTCAATTACTGCCCGAGTTTGGGAACCGGAACCGCCGTAGCTTTGGTTGAAGGTGACCGTTTGGCCTTTTTCTTTTTGCCACTGTTCCACAAATTTGGGAATTATCGCTTCGTGGGCGGCTTTAGTGACGGCGAATGATACTAGGGTTAATTCTACGTTGCCTTTGTTGGCTGCTGGGCTAGCACCGCCTGGAGTGGCTGCGGGGTTGTTGGTGGCTCCCTGGCCGCAGGATGCAACGGCCAGACTTAAGGTTATTCCCACTAAAAATAGCGACACAAATCTTTTCAGTCCAGTTAATGATTGATTTGTGCTGACTGATGGCTGTTGCGGCCAGTGAAGGTGTTGAGTTAGGTGTTGCCACGGACTCATTATATTTATTCCTCTAGTGAAAGTACGGTTATTAGGTAGGAATACCGTAATTATGGTTGTGAAGTATGATTATAGACAAGAGCGAGTCAAATGGCAACAAAAAAAACAAATTGGGTGAACTCAGGGTCGATCGAATATCCTGAAGTCTTTTCCGTCGGTGCTTTCAATTCAGATTCGGGGGAAAATGTACACTATATAGATAGATACTATTATTTAGTTAAAGTGCTAAAATTGTGCGGCTGCAAGATAAGCCTGCACGATACGCCTGCTGGATAAGCCTGCACGATACGCCTTACGGATACCATCGGCCGATCGCCCAAATGTAATAGCCCTGCCAAGAGTCCCCGCCTCAGGGGGAGATGCCTGACTCGCGCGATCGCCCTTAATAAAAAAAAGTTTTAACTGGTATGTCCTTACCCCGCCCCGTCTCAGACACCCTAATTGAACTGTTGAAGCCTGTAGCATCTGAATTGGGAGAAAGATTGGGAGCAAGCGCTGTCAACGAACGCTATGCAGAAATTGAGCCGTCTGGTTCTTCAGCTTTGAACCAGCAAATCAAAAAAGACCCCCGCTGGATTAAAGCACAAGTCAGATATTTGCAGCGGCAGCAGGCCAGAGAACAAGAATTAATCGCGCTCGCCAACGCAGAAGAATGGGTAAAGGAAGAACGCGCTAATCGGATTAAGGCACAAGAATTGAGAGATAAGCGGGCAATTAGTCGGCTTTGCCGTGACTTAATGCGGGAGTTTCAATCAGAAGCAATTCGAGTTAAGCTGAGCGAAATTCAAACTATTTGGGACAGAGACAACTGGTTTTCTAATTTGAGCAGGCAGGAAACCGAACAGATTTTGCAGCAGCAGCAGCACCGATTGCTGCTGTTAGTTGCTCCGGCAAAAATTAGCCAAGATTGCCCGGATTCGTTTCGCCACAATCTGAATATCGAGCTGCCGGCTAAGTTGAGAGCTTTTTTAAACCAGCACTACCCCCAGCACGGAGATTTGTCTCCGGTTCAGTTTTACGGAGACTATTTCAAAAAGCCGATCTCTGATATTGATGTGGAGCGGTTGCAGAGTGTTTTGTCTCCCGTACCGACAGCTATACTGTACAGCGATATCAGCGATTATGAAGTTAATTTTCATGTCGGTTTTTGGGGAATCATAAATCAGAGCGTTTCGCTAGTGGCGATGCAGCCTTGGAATTGGGAAGAGGTTTATCACCAGTTGGAGGCCGAGGGCAAAGATAGAAAGGTGAGCCTGCGGATTATTCGGCAAATAATTGTGACAATCCACAAGTTATTGGCGGGTTTTTTAGCTGATTTGTATTATTTAAATATCGATTTTACTCACGAGCCTCAGCTATTTAAATTAGAGGCGGAATTTGCTCACGAATGGTTTTCTAAAGATTGGGCCCTACCGTATATAGAAACTCTTAAAGAAATTCAGGAGCAGCAGCGAATAGTTTATAAGGGAGAGATGCGGCGGCTGACGCTTAGAGAGGCGAAAGCTAGGGCGGAACGCCAGCGTTTGGAGGAGGCTGAACTCAAACGCAGACAGGCAGTTGAGGAGGCATCTAAGCGGGCGAAGGAATTAGCTCACAAATTAACAAATCTGAAATGGCGGTGCGTATACACGCTGCCTGGACATTCATCGTTTGTGAATTCTCTGGCGATTAGTCCTGACGGCAAAATTCTGGCTAGCGGCAGTTGGGATAAAACTATTAAGATTTGGAGTTTAGAAACAGCGGAATTAATTGGCACTCTGACGGGACATTCCGATCGCGTAAATTCGGTTGCTATTAGCTATGACGGAAAAATGTTGGTCAGCGGCAGTTCGGACGAAACCATTAAGTTTTGGAATTTGCATAGCGGTGATTTGCTGTGTACTTTTCCAGGACATTCTATGGAGGTGAATTCGGTGGCGATCAACCCGAAGCGCCAGGTAATTGCTAGCTGCGGCGGGGCTGATAATACAATTAAGCTGTGGAATTTGCGGACTGGTGAGTTGCTGCGGACTTTGAGGGGTCATTCTGACAATGTGAATGCGGTGGTTTTTAGCCCGGACGGTAAAATATTGGCCAGTGGCAGTTCGGATGCGACAAGCAAAGTTTGGGATGTGGAAAGCGGTAAGTTGCTGCGGACTCTTTCGGGGTTGAATGTGGGGGTGAATTCTGTGGCGATCGCCCCGGACGGTCAGATTCTTGCTAGCGTCAGCAATGATTATACGATTAAGCTGCGGAATTTGCAGACGGGCAGTTTGTTGCGGATTCTAAATACTAATTCAGGGAGGGGGAAGGGTGTAACGAATTTAGGAATGAATGAGGCGCTGCATATTTTGCAGAATTATGTGAGTCGGGGCGATTCGGTTGCTATCAGTCGGGACGGTTTGACTTTAGCTAGCGGGTGCGATGATAATACGATTAATATTTGGAATTTGCAGACCGGGGAGCTGTTGAGCGCTCTTAAGGGACATTCGGGTACGGTGTACTCGGTGGCGATCGCACCTTCGGGCAATTTGCTCGCCAGCGGCAGTGCGGATCAGACGATTAAGATTTGGCGGTGCGATTAAGAAATCAGGACACGGCAGTGCCGTTTCCCTACAATATTATTTTGGGGTAGGGAAACGGCATTGCCGTGTCAGACTTTGCGGGTAGGGGTTTTGAGCGAATTTGAAAAAAAATTGGCTGGGGGGGTTGCGCAGATGACTATAAGTTTGCTATACTAAGTTTCACTGCTGGTGTAACTCAGTTGGTAGAGTAGCTGATTTGTAATCAGCCTGTCGCAAGTTCGAGTCTTGTCACCAGCTTTATAGCAGTTTTCACTCGGATTAAATACAGTAGGGACACGGCACTGCCGTGTCCCTATCTGATATATGCTATTTTGTAACTTTGGAGCGGGTTCGCGTGCCCACCCCACAAGAGTTTCCATAAAAATAGGTGCACAAGTTAAATGTGCGACAAATTACAAGGCTTAACCTAGGGCGTGTCATCAATTAGCAAGGTTGACAAAATGAACAAGGTGTGGAGCAAGATTCGGCTAACAGCCTAAGCCAACAAGATACTTGAGGCAGCTAGATAAATCCCTCCCAAAAAGTTCAGCCCACGCTTGTCGTAGCGAGTAGCAATGGCTCGAAATTGCTTTAGTTTGGCAAAGAAATTCTCTATCAGATGACGCGCTTGGTACAACACAGCATCATAATCACGGGGGTCTTTGCGGTTTTTCTTCGGTGGAATGACTACCTCGATTCCTCGTTGTTGCAAAGGAATTACTACCCGTTCATCAGCATCATACGCTTTGTCGGCAAGAACCGCCTCTGCTTGAACTTGAGGCAATAGCTGATCGGCTCCTTCCAGGTCGGAGGCTTGACAAGAGAGTTAAAAAAAATGAGTGGGATTGCCCAAGGCATCGGTGACGGCGTGAATTTTAGTGCTCAAACCCCCTTTAGAGCGACCAATCGCTTCTTGTTCGGGTGTACTGTGCTCGGCTCCAGCACTATGCTGGTGAGCCCGAACAATCGTGGCATCAATCAGGGCATATTCGTTATCGGCATCCGCTGCCAGTGCCTCAAACACTTGTTGCCACACGCCTGTTTGAGACCAACGGCTCAAGCGAGTATGAACCACTCGAAAGTCGCCAAAGCGCTCTGGTAAATCTCGCCAAGGAATGCCTGTGCGGTAGCGGTAGAGAACCGCTTCGACAAACAAACGGTTATCTTTGGCGATTACTCCGACCATACCTTCTCGTCCTGGTAATAACTCTTTAATCCGTTCCCATTGGTCGTCGCGCAAAGCATAGCGTCGGCTCATCAAAAAGCTCCTTATGAAAGTAAATGATTGTAGTTCCGTACTATCTTCACACAATGCTCAAAAAGTCAACCACTCTATTTGATGACACGCCCTAACGCAGCGCAGGCTTTTTTCAACCATTCAATTGTTGCTGCATCAAGTACGGGTTCCAGTTTCTCAACTACCGAAGCGTGATAATTATTCAACCATGCTAGTTGAGTCTTTGACAGCCGATCGACATTTATTAATTTGCGCTCAAACGGAATATACGTCAGCGATTCAAATCCGTACCAAACCGTACCGTTTTTGGATGGCATTTCCCTGACAACATAGAGATTTTCGATGCGAATTCCGCCCCATCCCGGTTCGTAATATCCCGGTTCGATGCTCGTTACCATTCCGGCTTCCAGGGGATACTGCACAGATTTGCTGATGCCGTTTGGCCCTTCGTGACCTGCTAAAAACGCGCCGACTCCGTGCCCGGTGCCATGTCCGTAGTCTAGCTGTTCTTGCCACAATACCGCACGGGCGATCGCATCTAATTGCGCTCCCGTTGTTCCTTTGGGGAATTGCTGTATTGCACAGTTGATGTGCGCGATTAAGACTGTGGTGTAGTGTTCTATTTGTAGCGCCGTCGGTTCTCCGATACTTACTGTTCTCGTATCGTCGGTTGTGCCTGCTAAATATTGCGCGCCTGAGTCCAATAACAGCAGTTCCCCCGGTTTTAAGGTTATTTCAGGGCTGGGGGTTCCGTAATGTACGATCGAGCTATTGGCTCCCGCACCGGCGATCGTTCTAAAAGTTAAAGTCTGAAAATCAGTTTCTTGCTGGTAAAAATTTTCGATGGTTTCTTTGACATCAAACTCGGTCAATACCTTACCATTTTCTAGCTGTTCTGTCAACCACTTTAAAGTCAAAGTTTTCGCTCGACTTGCTTTGAAATTTGCTGATTTCATCTGCTCAATTTCTACGGGATTTTTGCGAGCTTTCATCCCTTCCACCGGATGACTCTCAAAAACTATTTCGATGTTGTAGAACTGCGCTTCTTGCTGGTTTAAGATTAACTGATAAGTGCCTGCTGTGCTGTGTTTCGGATCTAAAAGTACCCGAATTTTATTTGGCAAATTTACGCAACTTTCTAAGGTATGCGGATAGTCTGCGTAGGGAAGCAAAGTTACATCCGCCCGCAATTCTTGCTTGATTTCTGGTGAAATTCGTTCGGGATTTGTAAACAAAAACGCTGAATCTGTGGTGACAATGGCATAGGATATGAAAATGGGAATGTGGGGAATATCCGAGCCTCGGAGATTGAACAGCCACGCTATTTGATTCAGGTTGGTAATCGGCAGCACATCGATGTTGGCTTTTTGCATCGCTTCCCTGACTCTGGCTAATTTTTCGGCGGCGGTTTCTCCTGTCAGGGATACAGGTAAGCTAAATATGGGCTCTGCATCAATCGCGGGTAAAGTCTCTGCTGTTTTCCAAGGATTTTGCGATCGCACTTTGTCTGTCAAATTCTCCGGGATTGGTATGAGTTCAATCTCCGCAGTTGCAAATTTTTTCACCCAATTTTGATATTGCTCTGTCGCTACGGTAAATGGGTCAAAACCCAGGCGAATCTTCGTTAATTTTTGTGCCGACTCTACAGCCAGTTTTTCTAAAGTTTCAATTAAGGTTAAATTTCCTTCTAACCCGAGTTTCGATATTTGAATAATTCCCGGATCTACTTGCAATTCGGCTTGTTCGTAATAGCGGGAATCCACAAACAACCAAGCGGAATCTTTGCCAACCAACAAATCCCCGGCGGAACCCGTAAAACCGCAAATCCAAGCTCGCCGCTGCTTGGCTGCTGGAACTGATAAATTTAAATGTTCGTCCACCGCTGGGATGAAATAGCAATCTAAGCCGTAATCTGCCATCAAATCGCGCAAGTCTGCCAGTTTTGCAGCGGAGGCATCTTGAATATTTGTATTTGTTTTCAAGTTAGTAACAACCATTTTTATTTTTCCTATTTTACTTATTTAAAATTGTCTTCAAACCTTTCACTAATCTCCTAATACCTGCGGTGGCGGTTGCTTTTTCCAAAGCACCGTAAGCAACCCGCAAATAGCAGCCGCTATCCATGCCGAAGGTTGTACCGGGAAGCACTGCTACGTGATATTCGCGAATTAATTGTTGCACTAATTCCATTGTATCGAGTTCAGTATCAACTTTCAAGAAAAAGTAGAATGCTCCGCAGGCTGGGGAAATTGTACACAAGTTTTGGATGGTATTGAGTTCGTCTAATACGAGTTGTCGCACGGAGGCGATCGCCCTTACATAATTATCGCAGTAACCTCTACCAATTTGCAAGGCTCCCAGGGCTGCATACTGAGAAATTACCGGCGGACAAATTAAGATTGTATCTTGAATCTTTCTCACTGAAACCAGCAAGTGTTCTGGTATTACCATATACCCGATCCGCCAACTCGCAAAACCGTAGGCTTTGGATAGGCTAAATAGAGAAATTGTATGTTCGCTGCTGTGGGGAAAAGCGGCGGGCGAACAGTGTTTTACGCCGTTATAAGTAAAATATTCGTAGGCTTCATCGCTGATGTGATAGATGTTGTGCTGGCGACAAATTTCGTTAATTTCTCGCAGTGCTTCGGCTGAATAAACAACACCAGTGGGATTATTTGGTGAAATGATAACTATGGCTCGCGTTTTGTCGGTAATTGCTTTTTTTATACCATCGATATTAAGTTGATAGTTGGCGTCGGTTTCTACTATCACTGGTCGGCAATTTGCCATAATTGCCGCCATTTCGTGGTTGAAGTAATAAGGTGATTGGATAATAACTTCGTCCCCAGCCGAGGTAATAGCGAGAAGGGCGTTGGTAAATCCCATGTTGCTGCCGGCGGTAACGACAATGCAGTTTTTGCTATTAATTTCTATGTCGTTATCTGTTTTGAGTTTGGCTGCGATAGCATCCTGTAATTGTGGAAGTCCTTCGACAGCTTTGTATTTGTGATTGTCGGGATTGGCGAAAAATTCGGGAATTTTATCAAATGATTCTTGTGGCGGATTGTAGTAAACTACGCCTTGTCCTAAAGATATAGTTCCCGGATTTTGGCGAATCAGTTCGCCAACTACTGGAATTATGGGCGACTGTACCGATTGCATTCGAGTCGCGTGATTTTTTATCATATATTATAAATAATTGTAGGGGCTGGTTTAGTGATAATGTACGTCCTTAAGCAAGTTTACTATTTCACGCACGCGCATCTCCTCTTCAGGATCTATGTAATTCTATTTTAGAACCTTGTGGTGACTTAAACACTTTAACTTGTGCGGGCAATCTTTCCCCCAATTCTCGAACGTGGGTAATCACTCCAATGAGCCTTTCTCGCTGCCGCAAAGATTCTAAAATTTGAGTAACGCTTTCGAGAGTTTCAGTATCTAAAGTGCCAAATCCTTCATCAAGAAACAAGCTACCCAAGTGAGATCCTTGAGACAGTTTTTCTGACAAAGCTAAAGCCATTGATAAGGAAGTGGCAAAGGTTTCACCGCCGGAAAGAGTGCGTACTCGTCTAGCTTCGCCGCCGTTCCAATTATCTGCTACCCAGTATTCGCCATCTTGGTTTCTTAGTTTATAGCGATTTTCGGTTAATTCTTGCAAAATTAATGTGGCGCTGCCGACTAATTCTGCTTCTAAATGTTCTAAAATGTAGGATTGAAATTCATTGGATTTGAGATTCTGCGCTAAGGTGTGATAAGTTTGCTCTTGTTCTGTGAAATTTGTGATTTGCTGTGACAGTCTTTCGGCTTGTTCGAGATTTTGGGCTGCTACCTGAATCCAAGCTAATAGTTCGGCGCGGTTGTTGTTGGCTTGTTTGAGGTTTTCTTGGGCGGTATGTTTTGCCGATCGCACTTGTGCTAAATTATTCTCATCGGTAGTTCGGCCTGCGATCGCCTCGCTCAAATCTTTCGCCCGCGTCTCTAACTGAATTTTTGATTCGCGGTGAGAACGAATAGCATTTTCCCATTGCGATTGTTCCTGAACAGTCGCAACCGCTGCTAAAAATGTCTCTTCTGTGAACTCAGCCGCTGTTAATTTTTCTGACCAATCCAGGTTTAGTTGCTGTTTATGGGCCTGGGCTTGTCCAAAAACCTCTCCAGCTTGTTGCTCTCTCTCTGCTGCTTGAATAACCGTATTTTGAGCAGTTTGATAGGATTTTTCGGCAACTTTCAGCAGATTTGCCAAGTCTTGCTTGTCTTCTTCTAAGGCTTTTGCTAAATTAGGATAAGGTTGATATTCGGTAATTTGATAAAGCGCATTTACACATATTTGCAACTGCTGCTGTCTGCGGTCTGATTCGGCGATCGCATCTTGATATTCTTGTTGTTTAGCTGCTTGAGTCGCCACAGCAAAATTAAATCTTTGCTGACAATTATCATATTCCAATGATGCCATTTGGAACTGCTGCTCGGTTTCGCGGTATTTGCGATCGCTCTCTTTAAGGATTGCCAACTCCTGCTGCAAACCCAAGCTTTCCCACTGAGGAGTTTCCAGAATTTCAGCGATTTGCTGCTGCAATTCGGCAACTCTATTCGCGGTTAATTCCAACATTTGAGCAATTTCCGACTCTTTTTGCCGGCAGGCTGAAACTGCGCTTTTTCCCTCCGCCTCCAACCTTTGAGCAGCTTGAAAAGCCTGATTTGCCGCCGCAAATTTCTGCCGCAAACCAGTGAGATCGACAATATTAGAATTAGGCAAAGGAGGCAGGCGATCGCTCTCAGGATGCACCCCCCCGCACACCGGGCAAGTATCGCCAGAATTCAGCGACATTCTGACAGCAGCAACACTCTCTAAACGTGCCGCTTCCGCATTAGCGGTCTCCGCCGCTTCTAACTCGCGGCTGCACTTTTTTAGCCTGATTTCGGCTGCTTCTAAATTAGTGGCAACCTCCACATAATTTTGTTGAGCCCTTTCCTTCTCTGCGATAGATTTATCCAACTGTTGCTCCTGAGCTTTTCCCTGCTTGGCAACTAGCTGAAATTCCATTAATAAGGGTGCAATTTGCTGCAATTGCTCTAAACGCTTTCCTCCCAGCGAATACTGTTCGAGCTGTGCGGCTGTTTGAGTCACTCGAAAACCCGCACCTTGAATTTTATTGTTAGCAGCTTGCAGTTCTTTATCTGCTGCTTGAAAAAAGCGAAGTTTTTCTTGTTGATTTTTTTGGGCTAGCGCAACTTCTTTTTCTAATTGAGTGCGCTGTTCTTCATATACTTTCGCAGCAGCTAGAGCATCTTCGCGAGCCTTAATTTGTGGCGCTAATGCCTTTTCTTTGGCTTTTGCCTCGTCAAATTTCTGCTGCTCTGCTGCTAGCTCTGAACGAGCTTTAATTAACAGCTTTCGCGCTGCCACCGAGGCACTTTCGGCAGTTTCATACTGACTGCGAGCCGATCGCACTAAAGCCCAATCTCCTTGTAAATGATTGGCAGCTTGCGCTCTTTCTAAACGCTGTGCTAAAATTTTCATTTCAGCAGAATTAGCATTTAATTTAGCCAGTTCTTGTTGCAGCTCTTGCCAGCGAGCAATTTGCGAAAATAGCTGTTCCTCTTCATCTAGATCCTTCTGAGCTTTCATAACGGCGCGATCGAACTCAGGCAACTGCTGCTCTAAAATCAAAAGTTGCGATCGTCTTTGAGCCACCTCATCCGCCGTCGGCGCACTCAACTCAGCTAACTGCCTTTCCACCATTTCCCGTTCCTGTTTCAGCAACTTTGCGAGTTCATTTGTTTCCTTCCGCATCTGCTCAAAAATCTCAAATCCAGCTAGCTGCCGCAAAATTTCCCGGCGTTTTGAAGTATCCCCTTTAATAAACTCATCAAACTTGCCTTGAGGCAGAACAATTGCTCGCGTAAAAGTATCAAAATCCATTCCTAAAATCTGTTCTATCGTATTTTGAACGGCAACGATACTCGTCCCCAAAGTTTCCCATTGACCATTTTGCCAGTTGTCCAAAATCACCTTATTTTCGGGAGATTTCGGACGGAAACGCCACCTTCTGGTCACCCGATACTGTGCCGAACCCACAGAAAAACGCAACTGCACTTTTAAATTTTCGCTGCCTTGACTCGCCAAATCACTGACTTGTTTGCCGCTGCGAGTTGTGGTGCCAAAAAGAGCGTAAGTCATGGCATCTAGCAGTGAAGATTTGCCCGCACCTGTAGCACCAGTAATTGCAAACAAATCGAGTTGAGAAAAATCTAAACGCTGTTCCTGGCGGAAGCTGGTAAATCCTTCGAGAATAAGTTCGAGTGGACGCATATTAATTTTATATTTTAGATTTTGGATTTGGGCTTTCTATTACTTGTTACCAGGCAGAGCCTGGTAACACAGATTCGGAGGCTCTGCCTCCAATTTTCCTATTTAAGCGCGAGGCATAGCCTCTGGATATCGGTTCCCAGACCGAGCCTGGGAACCTGTTAAAATAAGGCGGAGACAAGAGTATTTAATTGTTAACTGTTTCCTTAAATTTCTTGTACAAATTTTTAAATTCCTCCAATACTTCCGGTTTCGGTGTCGTTCCCAATCGGTTTTGATAATAGTTGCAAAACTCTGCTGCCGGATCGAAATTATTGGGATCGATATTAGTTATTTCTGTTGCTTCTAGCGCTGCATCTGGATAGCGCGGTTCAATTAACAGCGCTTGAGAACAGATTTGGCGCACTCGATCGGCAAGGCCGATTTGCGGACTGTCCAGTTCGACAATTACTTTCAAGAAACCCGGATGGTACTGATGAGCTTGTAAAGTTTCATCGAGATTGTCGTTATGACATTTAAGCACTTTTAACGGCTTGTGGCAAGTCACAGGCTTAAATTCCACCTTGGCCTGACTTCCAGGTTCAACTTCTATCAAGCAAAATCCTTTTTCCTGTTCCGCTTCTCCAAAATCTAACTGAATCAAAGAACCCGAATAATAAGCTGGAGAAGTTTCAGAAATCCGCTGGTGAATGTGGATGTGTCCGAGGGCAACATACTGAGCTTCTGGGGGCAGAGTTTGCGATGACAGCAGGTATTTTTCTCGCGTGTAATAAGCGACTTCGGATTTGGCCAATCGAGCGCCGTCAATGCTCATGTGTCCCATCAGAATATTGACAGTATTGTCTCTAAAATCCCTGGTTAAATCTTCTAGTAAATATGCTACTATTTCGCGGTAATCTTTGCGGCGATCGGCATCGCCAGACTGCCAGAGAGAATTAGCATCTAACAGTCTTTGTTCGGAAGCAAAAGGCATTGCTCCCACACAAAGTTTACCGCTTTTTGTATTGAGAGTAATCGTGCCGCCGTCTGCCGATCGTCTGGGTTTGCCTAAAGCGCGAACACCGGCTAGGGAAAGCAATTGCGCGATGCTGTCGATGCGGGATGCCGAATCGTGATTACCGGCGATCGCAATTGCGGGAATTCCTGCTGCTTGGAGTTCGCAGAAAAAGTTATAAGCAATGCGTTCGGCGTAAGCGGGAGGGTTGGGCACGTCGAAAATGTCGCCCGCAACGAGCACAGCATCGACATCCAAGGCTTTTGCTTGCTTCAAAATCTGTTCGAGGGCGATCGCAATTTCGGAAGTGCGATCGATCCCTCGAAAACGTCGCCCTAAATGCCAGTCAGCAGTATGAATTATTCGCATAGTACGAGGAGTATTTTGTTTATGTTAACTGAGATGTTGTATCATTTTCAAGAACGGGCAAGATGCCCGTTCCACAACAAGTTTATTCTTTGTAAAACGGGCATCTTGCCCGTTCATAAAAGCCTGATTTAAAATGGTAAAACATCTCAGTTTTAATGCTTTGTGCGATCGCGGTATAAATATCTGCCACTGTTTATGCCTCTTCCTGTTCTCTAATTGCTATTTCAATCTCATCAGAATATGCCTCAGCATAAGCCCAAGCATTCGCCAAATCAGCGGCACGCAGAGTCGGATAGTCTTCTAGGAGTTCAGCTTCAGAAATACCTAAACGGCGAGCATTCACCAGCACCCAAACAGGAATTCGCGTTTGTCTGATGCAAGCATCGCCACCGCACACGCCGGGAGTCTTTTGAATTCCCGACCAAAATTTTCTTAAACTTTGGGCTAGTAATTCTATAGCTTGAGCCTTCTCTTCGGGAGTTAAAGCTAAGAGTTGCGGTTGCAATTCTTTCAGTGTCGTATTTGCAGTTATTGAGTTCATAAATATTAACTTTTTTTTGCCATACAGGTATTCTAGCACTGGTGGCTAAATCAAAACTTTCATTAAACAGGCTTCACATCGTGAAACCGAGTATAATCAACCACCCGGCCTCCCGTCGCCGATTTCAAAATAATATCTACAAACCGCATATTCCACAGAATTTCCGACGCCACAAAAGAATGTCGCGCGTGAATAGTTTGCGAAACAGTTTCGTCAATTCCTGTTAACGTAATTACAATTTCCGCTTGCTGTTCCATCAAGTCTTTGGCAGTAAGTTGGTACAAAGGACTGCTCTCGTCAATTGGGTGCATAACCGTCCAAGTTAATGCAAAAATCGGAGAGTGACTCCGCATCAATTGCAAATCGTAAAAACGCCGCATAAATTCTCCTTCCGATGTTACCTCGTCGCGGATCAAAGTAGCTCGCTGCTGCGCTTCTAAAATCTGGTTGAAACGCTGATTTGCCGTGCGGTACATCAGAGTCGGAACGCCGTTGAAAGGAGCGATTACAGCTACACGGCTGAAGATAACTCTAGCTGTTGGTCGAGAAAATCTAGCAAAAGCCAGTCCCGTCACCATTGCCACTCCCCACAAAGCAAAAAGCGCTTGGATCGCAACTATAGTATTAGCGTAATCATTGCGCGGATACATGGCGCCGTAGCCGATCGTCGCCATTGTTTGCACGCTGAAATAAAAGGCATCTTTGAAAGAACCCGGTCGCGCGTTAGCAATGCAATCTCCTCCCGCCAAGTAAGCTAAGGCAAATAAAGAATTCGTGACTGTATACGACAGACAAATGAGTATGAAAAATCGCGGCCAAGAAAGAATTAGCAGCCTGTGGTAGAGGTCGGCAAAATGCAGGCGAGGTACTCCCAACTTGACAATATTTAAGGAGAATTGTCCTTTGCGGCTGACTAAACGAGCTTGTGGCTGGCGGTTGCGGTAAATTTTCATTGCGATTTGTAACTGCGGCTGTTTCAATTTGTAACTATTGCTTTGAGCGGGAAAACTTATCCTTTAGACTGATGTCTGATTCCAAAAATGCGGATAAAAGCGGAGTTTAGAAATGGTTGAGCTTAACTGGCATGACTATGTCGTTATGGTTTCTTTTGTGGCTTCTATTGCGGGTCTAGTCCTGCTGGGTGATAATCGCAACTCGCGGCCAACGGACGATCGCACTTTGAGCGAGGAAATCCTAATCAAGATGAGCTTTACTTACTGGATAGTGTACTGCATCTCTTTTTTCGGGCTGAAACTTCACCTACCAGAAGATAGCTGGTTATTGGTCAGTTTGAAGCTGACTACGGTTCTTTCTTACTTGTTGACCGCTTCTAGCATACTCAGCCTGCCGCTGCAACGCATGGCTGTCCGACAAGTTGAAGATTAAAAAAAAGGCGTTTGTAGTGAGGACTTCAGTTCTGTCGATCGCGGTGAAGAAAAACTAAAGTCCTGACTGCAAAGCTAATTGAGTTATATTACCGGGCAATCAGCTCACAGTTAGCTGTGAGCTTGTTTAATTTTTTATGATGTTAGAGATGCAGACTAACGCGCCCAAAATGGCTAGGGTCGATCGCACTCGTACTTGAAATTGTCATTCTGTTCCTGCCTTCCTTTGGTTGCGGAAATCTCAATGAGTATCAGTTGGCGAAGCGGGCGCGTTAGCGCATAGCATTAGGTAGAATTGGTGAGCCACCTACACTGTAGGCGATAGCAAAGCCTGTAGGGGTATGTCACGAACTTCATTGCTCAGGATTTAAAGCCTTTAGAGCTTTTCTTTTTCTCCTGCGGTTTGGACTTTGACTTATTAACTTCGCCTAAAGCTTCCTGAAATAAGTTGTGCAGGTGCAAGGGAACGCTGGCAATTTCCGGGAGTTCGGGTTCTAAGGGTTTTTTAAACTCTTGCAGCAGGGCATCTAAATCGCGATCTAGCTGAAAATCTGGGCGTTGCAATACAGTTTGCAAAATTTGTTCTAATTTCGCTGGATTAACTTTCGCTAACCGCTGGAAAATCCAGACATTAATTGCAGGATCTTCTAGATAGTTGCGAACCAGCTTTTCGTAACCGGGAACGGTTGAAAAGTCTTCGGCTGATAGCATTGCAGTAAATTGAGCGTAAGTAGACAAAAAGGTTTGTCCCCAGCGAGGATGAGAAAGTGCTGTCACCTGTTCGGCTTTCTTGAAGCGATCGGGCAATTCGACTTTCGGGATTACCATTTTTGAGTGAGGATCGCCATCGATCGCGACCTCAACTGAAGAAGGATCTGCACCGGCTGCTGCTATAGCTGCTGCTTTAATTTCTTCTGCATCGACTCCGGCATCTTCAACGATATCCGCCAGAGATTTACTTTGATCGATCCCGATATCAGCTAGGCGTTTTTTAGTCATTAATTCCTGAAATTCAGCCAACTGTTTATTCAGGTGATATCCCGATTGCGTCACTTCATCGGTGCCAAAAAATTCGGTAAAATCTTCGTGGTACTGTTCTACAGACTGCCAAGCTTGCTCTAACAATTCCGGCGCATCGCTGTACAAATTCTTTTTGTGATTTTGCTTGAAATTGCCGATCGCCACCGCCAACTTCGGCTTGCCCAATTTCCCCATCGGTATCGGAGGGCCTGAGAGTATCCACCAGTCATCGGTAAGAGGAGCGATCCGAGCCCGCAAGATTTCTCCTAACTTAAAGCGAGACATTTCTTGCAGGAAATTAGTGCTGTTGGGCTTAACAGCGTAGTGCTTTGCCGTCAGCCAGTTCGTCAGTTCAAAGCTGTCAGGGGAAAGCTGAGTGATTTCAAATAAGCCGGTGAAGCTTCTGTGGCGCCAACTTTCTAGCAAGCTGCGATCGCTCTGGGTTAAATCCGGCTGACTTTCGACAAATAGGTCGATCGGCGTTTTCTCCCCGACTTTACCTTCAACTGTAAAACTGTCAATCACTTGATTTTGCTGAGCAATGTCGTAGCGCTCGCCGGTCGATCGAGCAGCCGCAAAAGCTTCCAAAGCTACCGCTAACTCTCCCTCAGCATCCAGCACAAAGTCAATTAAATTTTGCTTGAGTGTCCAAGCTCTTTCCAGCATTTCATCCACAATTTATACCGATTTTGAATCAGAGGATTTAGATTAACAATTATCGGATTTGAGGCCACGAACGCTTTCACGCTCCGGCTGCGGCTAATGTGCATCGCGAACAATGACAGAAATATGCGATCGATGCCTCAGTCCTGAATTAGTTTAATTTTAAGGCTAACAGTCAAAAAAAAATGCCCATCTCAAACAGAAGCATCCCGATTTTGTACACAGCGTTTTTTAGGAGTGCGATCGTTTCCCACAGCAAAGCCTCTATATCTCGCTCCGTACTCTGCGGCTCGTACTCCTGTGAAATAAAAATCGTGCTTAAAAATGCGATTTCCACGGAGCATAAAAATACCCTCCCCGATGTAGAGAGGGGCTGAAAATCCCCAAAAACTTAGCTAAACTCGCGTTAAAAATAGTCCCAGGTATCAACAACAGTCCAAGACGCAGCAACCGGGTTTTTTTATCAAAACACTTCGCTGCATTCCCCACCAGGGGTAAAAAACCCGAAACGCTGGAGTTTGTGTGCGTCCCAGACTGAGAAATACTTGGCGTCAGCCCTTAGCGGCCGTCTTTGTCAATGTCGCCAGGAACAGCGCGTTCCACGCGATCCCAAGCGTCGCGCGTGGCGTGCTTCGCTTTTTCCCAAGCCACATTAGACTTACCGCGATTTGTTTCGTAGTCGCGCTGCAAATCGTTTTCGCTCTCGTTGAAGCTCTTACCAGTACCGGCATAGCGGCTGTATCCCTCATAACCGGTGCGGTATGCAGGCTGATAGTCGTCGTAAGTCGCGCCCGTGTCCACGTAAGGACGGGAACTGTAGTTAGTTTGCCAGTAAGCCTCTTCTACCGTGGGGTCGATCGCCTCTGCCACACCTTTGCCGGCCAAACCGCCGCCAAACGCACCCACAACAGCGCCGACAACTGCTCCTACAGGCCCGCCGATCGCACCGCCGATCGCAGCACCCGCAGCACCCGCACTCGCTGCACCAATACCCGTTCCTACTGGATGAGCCCCTTTTTCCCCGGAAAGCGGGTCGAGGTTAGCATCAGGTTCATGTACCGTTTTTTTGTCATCGCTCATGATATTTATTTCCTTTATGTAACTGTAGTTATTATTAAATTTACCTTTTAAATTAATATCTATTCATCTGCCTTAAGGATGAACCTGCTAGCTCAAATAAACAGGGGAACCACAAAACCCTTTTGAACGCAAAAAGTGGTTTGACACGCTCCTCTAACGCGGTAAGGTGCGCATTGCGCACCTTACATAATTAGTTTCAAGTGAGTCCTGAGCTCGGCTCAATTGTATACTCACCGAAGGTCAGTATTTACCAGGCACTTGGGTGAGATAGAAAACTGTAGATTTAGTCCTTGCCCGTGACTTTTTCGATCAAACCTTCAGCTTTTTGAACTATGTTTTCTTGCGGGTGTTCTCCCTTGTACTCCTGTAAGCTTTCGTCGTAAGCTTTCTCGGCCTTTGCAGGGTTTTGAGAGGTTTTGACTATTTCATCGTAAGCTGCTTGGGGATTGAGATCCTCGAAACTTTCTGCGGGGTCAGTAATTTTAGCTTCTTGCGGCGCGTGACTCTTGTCTTGACCTGCGTAAGCAGCCTGACTGGGTACTACCGCTAGACCTAGCAGACCAATGAAAGCCAGCGTACAGACCAGCAAAATGCTTTGGCTCAATGTTTGTCCGAGAGCTTTTAAAACCCGCTTCATATCAACTTCTCCTGGTATTTTTCCGCAAAAATTATGGTGTTTGTCACCCCTTCACTGCGATCGCACATTTCATAATTTAGCGATCGGGGCAACTTTTGTTGCAAGTGCTGCGCCCTGAGACAGCGAAAAGGGATATTTACCGTGTTGTGAAATATATTAAACTCCTGCTCGTTAAGTTTACTTCTACCAAAAGATAGATTAGTTCGCTCCGCTCCTAAATAGAAGATTCCTTACATCAGCTACCATGCTCAGTCACAGGCTAGGATTGCCCGTTCCACAACAAATAACCTTTCTGGGATCGCAGATCCAAAAGCCTGTAATTATGAAAGCCTGATTGAGGTTGCTACGCCATTTCAGTTATTCGCAACTCGACAAACATCCCAACGCATTTCAAGCCAAAAGTTACAAAGATTCTTGATTGATCTTCAGGTTGCGGCTCTGCATTGCTTGTTCAAATAATTCGGTAGAAAGAGCTTGCTCTACCGACCAAACGCCCGGTTTTTCCAGTTTTCCTTCTAACATTAATTGAGCTATGCTACCAGTACCGATGCCCGTAGCGGCGGCAGCATTTGGGTGTACCGCTGTCGAGCAAACTTTAGCGGGTTGACCGTTTTTGAGACCGCTCACTTGCGATCGCACTGCGACACCAACCCCACTAAAACTATTAGTAACACTGGTCATCCCGTAACTGACGTAGGAGAGAAATTCAATAACTCCGTTATTTTTGAGCCAGCTAGCCGGCCAATACTTGGCAACAAACCAGGTAAGGTGATTGTAAAGGTCGGGAGACGTACCAAATTTAGTCACAACGGATTTAACGGGGAAAGTTTCGGGCAAAGTGATTGCTTCCGGCATATCGAACCAGTAAACCCCTGTTTTGCCGTAGGGTGTGGGAAATTCAATTGTTTCGCGATCGCTGTAGGGTTTTACTTGCTGCCACTTGCGATCGGCCCACACCTCAAAAGGAGTTTGCAAGCCTAAAAAAGTAGTTCTCATGACGGTAACGCCAGCACCGCCAGAACCTCCGACTACATAAGTCAAATGGATGTGTTCTGCTTCATCTAATTGTTCCACATCTCGGCGCACCATGCTGTTAGAAACACCTGGAAAAATTCCAGTGTTAATAATAGCAGTAATCCCAGCATTTTTAGCGGTTTCGCGCAATTCTAAAGCCTTGCGAGTAAAACTGCGGCTGTCACTGACATCAGTATAATTAACACCTGCTTCGATGCAAGTTTTCAGCACGCCGGCGTCTCGGTAGTGAAAAGGCCCCGCACAGTGAACGACAAGATTAGACTCTGAAACTGCTTTTTGCAGGGCTGCACTGTCCGCTAAATCAAAAGTTTGGTACTGCACCCGATCCGGCGGCAATCCCGGCCCAATAGAGGCTTCAGAGTTGCGTCCGGTAACGGTAATTTCTGCGTCGGTATGGGTAACAAGGTCTTGGGCAACGCTGCTGCCAATTCGTCCTCGGCCCCCGACAATCAAAACTCGGTTTGCCATCGCTCAAAAAAGGGTAACGCTAATCTGAGTTTCTATATTTTCGCGTAGAACTTGCATCTGCACAAAGGATGAATTTGTGATAACTCATATCTTGCACCCATGTCCATAACCCCACAGGGGCGGGGAAAACCAATAAATCAAACTAATTGCAGACAAGTTCAATAAAGCCCCACCCAAGTTTAAAATCCATTGACAAGGTTTGGATGTCTGAGTTAGACTATAAGAATATGAACAGTCCCTAATATTTTTAATACTCCCTTATAATAAACCAAAAATTAACTCCCTTATAATAAACCAAAAATTAAACACTATGACAGCAGAAGGTAATGTAGCTGATACGGGTATTGTAGAAGAAGCTAAGCAACTCATCGCAGAAAAAAAAGCCTCAAATATGCCTGAAGCACTCGAAATATTGAAACAGCAAGCTAAACGCGATAAAGATAAAGAAAAAATGGAAAAAATTAAAAGAACCCAGAAAGCCTTTGGTGAGAGACATAGCCGATCCAGCGGCAAAAAGAAGAAGACCAAAAGGTAAGCTGCTCAAAGAAAGATCTCCCAAAATTAGTCTGCAATTAGTGTAGTACCACGAAATTCAGAGAGTTTTGGGGGATGTCGAATTACTCACACTTAGTCATTTTGATACTTGCGTAATGCCATTCAATCTAACTGACTAAGTGTGAAAATAACCTAGGCTGGAAGCACTAAAATTTAGGGAGGTGCAAAAATTATGGATAAGCTGACAACTGAAACACTGCTAGATTATTGCGATTCAGATGATTATACCCTGCAAACAGAAGCATTGATACAGCTTGTAGATGCAGAAGTTTATGAAGCTGTACCGAAGATATTAAGATTGCTAAAATCCGCCGATGAATCAATTAGAGCTGAGGCAGCCGAGGCATTAGGTTATCTCGGTTCAGAGGAAGTAGAGACAGTTGGCCTTGCATTAATGCCTTTGCTAAACGATCCAGAAGAACTGGTTAGGTCTGAAACAGTGGAGGCACTGGGAGAACTTGGTTATAGTCCTGCCGTTGTACCGATAGAATATATTCTCAGACATGACCCTTCAGCACTGGTTCGCGCATCAGCAGCAGAAACTCTTGGATATTTAGAAGAACCATCAGCTATAGAAACTCTGGAGCTTTCACTGCTTGATGTTGATGAAGATAAAGCAGTTAGAGGGTATGCTGCTAATTCGATCGGGCTTTTAGGTACGCCGCAGCTATTGCCAAAACTTGAAGAGTATCTAAAATTAGAGCTTCCTTTATCAATAAAAGCTGAATTGCTGGGAGCGAGGTACTGGTTGGGCGCGAAAGAAGATATCGAGAAGCTATTGAGTTTGTTGGATAATGCTGATGAACATTTAGCAATGATCATCCTAAATATTTTAACAGATTTGACCGAACGGGAGGAGCAGCCAACATTGGCGAAAGATGCTCCCAATTTAGAAAGGGTATTGAGGGCGATCGCAAATCGTTTTCCATTCACAGGGAATCAACCAGAAAAAATTCTCGCACTCACAGACTGATAAATGAATACAAACAAACGCAGATGTGATTCATCTGCGTTTATCTGCGTTCATCTGCGCTTGCTAAAAATCTTACTTCTCATTACTCCGAAATACCGACTTACCCTTCGCTTTCAGAGTATTAGCCGCATCTGCTAAAGTCTGCGCGAAAGGCTGCTGCGAGTGCATGAAAACGCGAGCGGTATTGCGTCCCGGCATACCCGAAATCGAGCCGCCGGGATGAGTTCCCGCCCCTGTGAGAAACAAACCGTCGATCGGCGTTTTGTAATTCGCCAACTCCGGTAAAGGACGGAAAAATATCATTTGATCTAGCGTCATATCAACGTGATAATAATTTCCCTTCAAAGCGCCCAAACGCTCTCCCAATTCCGCCGGACTTTCCACGTGGCGGCCGATAATTGCATTTTTGATATTTGGCGCGTATTCGGCTAATTTATCAATGCAGCGATCGGCAACTTTGTTTTTCAGCTCATCCGTCCAACCCGTACCGTGCTGGCCAGTTCCTTCAGCATTTTCGATCATGTAAGGAGCAAAAAATTCAATCCAAGCCGTATGATGTCCGGGGGGAGCCATTGACGGGTCTAGTACCGTCGGAAACACCACATACATCGATGGGTCTGAGTCGGGAATTCTGCCAATTGAAGGGTCGCTGTGAGCGATTTCAACGTGTCTCACCGAGTCTGCAATTAAAACCGAACCGATTAAATATTCGTCCCGATGATTCCAGCGCTCAAACTTGGGCATTTCATTGAGAGCTAAGTCTATTTTGAGAATAGTCTCGTTGTTGTTAACAATTTTGCGCTCCAATCTTTCCCGCAAATTCGGGTCAGCAGCATCGACATCGCTATCATCCATTAAATGCAGAAACAAGCGCTTCGCATCAATATTAGAAATGACACCTTTTGTAGCGCGGTATTCCGTGCCGTTGGCAACACGAACTCCCACAGCGCGACCGTCATCAATTAATATTTTTTCGACGTGCTGGTCGGTAAGTACCACACCCGAGTAACTTTTCACTACACTAAGCAGCGCTTGCACTAATGCACCCGTCCCTCCGCGCGGTCTTGCCATGCCGGGATTGTGCCTCATTGCCAGCATAATTGCGCCTACAGCCAGAGTTTTTTGCGAAGGAGGCGCGCCGAGTTCTGCGGCGAATCTTGCTAGGGGTGCTTTGATAAATTCCTCGTCAAACCACTCGTTGAGAAGGTCTTCAGCGCTGGTGAGCATCGTGCGAACAAAGTCCAGCGTTTTGTCGGGGGAACCGATGACTGACAATAAATCTTTGATCTTTGCAATATCGTAGTTGCCCAGAATATCTATGATGGATTTTGGTGGCGCATTAAACATCGGAACCATTGCACCTAAAGCCCGCTGCCAAAAGTCTGTATATTCGGCATATTTTTTAGCATCGCGCTCGTTGTAGCGGGCAATTTCAGCACAAGTTTTTTCTACAGATTTGTGCGCTAAGAAATATTTGCCGTCGGGATGCGGACAAAAGGCAACTGGATCGCAGAAAAGATATTCTAAACCATGTTTTTCCAGTTCTAATTCTTCTACAACTGGCCCTAAATGGATAAATTCGTGGTCGATCGCGCACATATTGAATTTAAAATCCGGCAATTCGGGAATCGCAGCTTCAGTAGTTGCCGCGCCGCCGGGAACTGAACGTTTTTCTAACAACAGGACGGTATATCCAGCTTTGAGGAGATAAGAGGCGCAGACCAGTCCGTTGTGACCTGCTCCTATGATAATCACGTCATACGTTTGCATAGATGAAGCTCTGGGGATAGGATATTTTGCTTATTTTACAAATGTTAACAACTTGGCAGTCTCTATCAATAGAAATAGATTCACCTTCAGTAAGCTGTTTTAGCATCTTACAAAAGATGGAGTTTTTACCAAATGCTACTGTGCGATCCCGCTTATTTCCTCTTGAATTTACAGAGCGATAGCCATGCTAAACTCGCGACCATATTATACTGCATTTAGCTGCGTTTATCTGCGAATTATAAAAAAATAAAACAAAGGAAGGAAAAAGGAAGAAGGAAGAGGAAATAGGGAATAGGGAATAGGGAATAGAAACAGTTTTGAGATTGATTCCTTCCTCCCAACGCTGCGATTGGAAGGAGTGAAGCCTTAAGAAAATTACTTGATCAACACTCAAAACTGCTAGCAAATTACCAATTGGTAATTACCAATTGCCAATTACCAATTAGTACATTGAGAAATATTACTTTAGTTCCCGCAATGCTGCCTCAGCTTTTTCTGCACCATCATTGTTGCCTTGCTGGCGGTATGTGTCGAGGGCTTGTTGAAAAGCTTCAATTGCTTCGGATTTGCGATCGCGCGCTTTGAGTGCCGTACCCATATTGTAATAAGCTTCTGCCCGGTCTGGATCGAGCTGAATCACTCGGCGAAAAGTGTTAATCGCTCCTAAAAAATCTTGTTTTTCCAGTTGAATTTCCCCGATTCCTGCGTGTGCTGCCACTAAATTTGGTCGCACAGCAATAGCCCGCTGATAAGCTATCAGTGCTCCGTCGAAGTCGTTTTGAGCCTTGAGAAGTTCGCCAATTTCTAACTGCACTTCTGGATTCCGGGGTTCCAATTTGGCAGCTTCTTCAAAAGCTGCTAGTCCTTCGGAAGCGTGGCCACTCCGCAGCAAAGCAGTACCTAATTTTAACTGGACGCTGGGCTGTTTGGGAGCGAGTTCTGCTGCTTCTTGGAGTACGGTAACTGCACTGGCAAAATTTCCTTGTTGTATCAATACTAAGCCCATAGAAGAATAAGCTTGCCAACTTTTCGGATCGAGGGCGATCGCCTCTTGGTATGCTTTAAAAGAACCGCTGTAATCTTTTTGCTGAAAGAGTACCACTCCCAGACCGATCCGGGCATTGACATTTTTGCGATCGAGCACAGCGGCGCGGCGGTAAGCAGCGGCTGCTGCGGGATAGTTTTGCAAATTCGCCATAGCATATCCTAAGGCGTATTGGAAGTCAGCATTGTTCGGTTCGAGACTGATCGCTTGTTGGTAAAATTCCACTGAGGCTTGATAGTTGCCCTGACGCGCTTCTAAATAGCCAATACCAGAAAAAATGCGGGGGTTTTCCCTATCTAAACGTGCCGCTTCCTGATAAATGGCGATCGCCTTACTGTAGTCTCCTAAATCTACCAACTCGCGCCCTTGTCGCAGCAGAGCATCTAAATTTGAATTTTTTTGAGGGTTGACTTCAACTGACGTTTCTGCTGAGAGTGCTATCTGCGGCGCTGCAACAGCGAGTCCCGCTACCAAAAGCGTACTGAATACCAAGAGACTTTGTTTGTGCACGGCCATTTGTTTCAAAGAGTGTGTGGAATTAAAGAGCGAATTGCTGCCAGCTTGCCAAGCTGACAACTTATGGTTTACCAGGAATTTTTGAGTGGCGAGATGTAGTAAATCTACAGAACAAGACCCACTCAAAATTTTCGTGATTGAGGCCAACTGATGATTGTAACAACAACTGATATCATCCAAGGAGCAGAAATTCAATCTTACCTGGGAATTGTAACTGCTGAGGTGGTTTACGGCACCAACGCCCTGCGAGATTTCTTCGCGGGCATTCGCGACATCATCGGCGGGCGCACCGGCAGTTACGAGGAAGTGTTTCTCAAAGGACAGCGAGATGCCCTCGCGGAACTCGAAAAACGGGCTCAGCGCCTGGGCGCTAATGCCGTAATCGGCGTGGAAGTTGACACCGGCACGATTAATGTAGACTCGAGCGGAGCTTTGCTGCTGATTACTGCCGTTGGAACGGCTGTAAGATTGCGTTAAGCTGTCTTTCCTGTATACGTCCACGAACTTTTCTAACTGGATAAAATAGTTATCGGTCATCAGTCATCTGTCATCTGTCATTAGTGGCTGGCTGAGGGCTGATGACTTTTTTGTTTCTTTCTTCAGACATAGAGACTGGTTATTTCCCCAGGCAGATATAGTTTTTATCAATCTCAGCCACGATCAATGCTTAGGTGAAAGATTGTTAAAAATTAAAGCAACTCTCAGAGGAAAGAAAAACCTATGTCATATGTAAATAGACCTGTAGATAACGTTGGTACCGAACCCGTGGTGGTGAATTCAGTCATGGAATACCACGATCGAGTGCGGTGGGGTCCGATTTTTTCAGGTTTGGTAATTGCGATCGGCACGCAATTAGTTTTAAGTGCATTGGGCGCTGCGATCGGGTTGAGCAATATTGCTAATTCAGGAGCTCCGCGCACTATTTCAGGAGACGTAGGTACCGGGGTCGGAATTTGGTCAATTATTAGTTTGTTAATTAGCTTGGCTGTTGGCGGTTGGGTAACTGCTCGCGCTTGCGGCCCGATGAATCGCAACACAGCGCTTTTAAATGGAGCAATTTTGTGGGCTACTACATTAACAATTGGCTCTTGGCTGTTAGCAAATGGCGTGGCAGGTACTTTTGGCGTAATAGCTGCGAATGCGGGAGAAGCGATTAATCAAGCGCAGCAGAGCGGGGTGAATTTGCCGAACCAAGCGCCTAACGTATCTGCTCAGGATACTCGCAATATTGCTGGTAATGCTGCAAAAGCTGGTTGGTCGTTTTTGTTCGGCTCGCTATTGGGTTTAGTGGCTTCGATGGTAGGAGCATCTGCGGGCGCGCGCACTCCCCGGCATCACTCGTAAAAGTTCGATCGGACAAGAAAAGTTCATATTCATTAAGGCACTTTTTTAAGGTGCTTTTTTGTGGGTTTCTCGTTCCCAGATTCTACCAGAAAACGCATTTCTGGAGGCAAAGCCTCCAGGTTTTTAGTGGAGGCAGAGCCTGGTAACGAGTATAATTTTTCACCGAGGAATGTGCGGGCGGCGCACTCTAGAAATTAAGCGGTGAAGTATTTGGCTGCTGGGTGATAGGTAATAATTGCGGTTGTTGATTGTTCGGGATAAAGTTGTTCGCTTTCATCCATGTAGAGGTTGATGCGATCGCACTTTAACAACTCCAGTTGCTTGTACTGATCAGCCATGTTCGGACAAGCGGGATAGCCAAAACTGTACCGCGAACCGCGATATCTTTGCGCTAGCATATCGCGAATGTTGTCCGGTTCTTCGCTACCAAATCCCAATTCCCGCCGAATTCGCGCGTGAGTCCATTCTGCTATTGCTTCCGCCGTCTGCACCGCTAATCCGTGAAAGTAGAGATAGTCGGTATATTGATGGTTAGCAAATAGTTTTTGCGCGTACTCTGTAGCAATTTCTCCCACTGTCGCTACTTGCATCGGAAATACATCGATTTTTCCCGATTCTTTGGGCGCGAAGAAGTCCGCAATGCACAGCCTGCGCGCCGATTTTTGCCGGGGAAATGTGAATGTTGCAGCGGGTGTCGATACATCTTGCCCGCCATTCATAATTTGCGGATCGTACAAATGCAAAGAATTGCCTTCAGCTTGACAGGGAAAATACCCGTAAATTGCTTGCGGATGCAGTAACTTTTCGGTGATAATTTTGTGTTTCCACTCTTTCAATATCGGATAAACTGTCTCAGCTAAGAAAGCATCGTATTCTTCCCGCGATTGGTCTTTTGGCTTGCGGAACTGCCACTGACCGGCAACTAAGGCTTGCAAATCTAAGTGCCAGAAAATCTCCTCTAAGGGGATGTCTTCTCCCTGCAACAGTTTTGTTCCCCAGAAAGGAGGAGTCGGGCGATCGATATCTGCTGCAACTGCTTCGGATCGCTTGGTATCTATCACCATAGGAGTGTCTGCTTTCATCGCATCTTCTCCAGGAGTTTCTGGCGCAGCTTTAGCTTCTTTAACTACCCCATTATCAGGCCCTATTTCATCTAAAAATCCTTGCAAATCTTCCCACTTACCAGCAGATTTTGCTGGCATGAGTTTGTCCATAAAGTGCAAGTCCGAAAACGCATCTTTGCCGTAAACGACTTTACCTTTGTAGGTGTTTTGGCAGTCTTCATGCACAAACTTGGGAGTCAAAGCCGCGCCGCCCAAAATTACGGGTACAGTGATTCCTTTCTGGTTGAATACTTCCAGATTTTCTTTCATGAATGCGGTGGATTTTACCAGCAAGCCGCTCATCGCAATACAGTCGGCTTTGTGCTTTTCGTAGGCTTCGATGATATTGTCAACAGGCTGTTTAATTCCCAAGTTAATCACTCGGTAGCCGTTGTTTGATAGGATAATATCAACCAAGTTTTTGCCGATATCGTGAACGTCGCCTTTGACCGTAGCGATGATGAATGTTCCTTTGGCATTGTCACCGGATTCGGACTTTTCCATGTGCGGTTCTAAATAGGCAACAGCCGCTTTCATGGTTTCTGCTGACTGCAATACAAATGGCAGTTGCATTTGTCCCGAACCGAACAATTCTCCGACTACTTTCATGCCGTCTAGCAAGAAGGTATTGATAATGTGGAGGGGCGGATAGGTTTCTAATGCTTTGGCAAGTTGGATATCTAGTCCAATGCGTTCGCCGTCGATGATGTGCTGCTTCAAGCGTTCTTCTACCGGGAGGTTTGCGTCTTCTGTCCGATCGCGCTTGGTAGTTTTGCCCGCAAACACCGTTGTCAGGTCGCCCAAGGGGTCGTAAACGCAAATATCGCCGTCAAACTCCCGTTCGTCATAAATTAGTTTACGGCAGATTTCTTGGTGTTTGGGGTCGATTTTGGCTATCGGCAAAATCTTATTCGGGCTGACAATTGCTGAGTCCATCCCGGCTTGCATTGCTTCGTGCAAAAACATGGAATTCAAAACTTGCCGCGCCGCCGGATTCAAGCCGAAGGAGATGTTAGAAACTCCTAAAATTACGTGACAACCCGGCAATTCTTGGCGGATGCGGCGGATGGATTCGATGGTGGCTTTGCCGTTTTTTCTGTCTTCTTCAATCCCGGTGGAAATGGGCAAAGCTAGGGTGTCAAAAAAGATTTCCTCGGCGGGAATTCCGTAGGCGACGGCGGCGTTATATGCGCGCTGGGCGATCGCAAATTTTTGGTCGGCTGTTCTGGCCATTCCGTCTTCGTCAATTGTCCCAATAACTATGCCCGCACCGTATTTTTTCGCCAACTCCAAAACTTGATAAAAACGCGGTTCTCCGTCTTCGTAGTTAGTGGAATTCAGCAAACATTTGCCGCCCGCAACTTTTAAGCCGGCTTCCATCTTTTCCCATTCTGTGGAATCCAGCATTAAAGGGAGAGTGGCATTAGTCACAACGCGGGAAACTAATTCTTTCATGTCTCGCACGCCGTCGCGGCCGACATAATCCACGTTGACATCGAGAATGTGCGCGCCTTCTCGCACTTGTTCCCTAGCCATTGCTACTAAACCGTCCCAGTCTTCAGCGTTTAGCAAATCGCGGCATTTTTTGGAACCGCTGGCGTTGAGTCTTTCGCCGACAATTAAGAAGGAATTCTCTTGTTCGTAGGGTTGGGCGGTGTAAATTGAAGCGGCGGAAGGTTCCCAAGTAAATTCGCGGATTTTGGGTTTAAGAGTTTTGCCAATTTCTGATAGTTCGCGGATGTGATCGTAGCGGGTGCCGCAGCAGCCGCCGATGACTTGCACGCCTAAGTCTTCGACAAAGCGCATCAAGGCCATCTTTAATTCTATTGGCGTGAGTTTGTAGTGCGCGTGCCCGCCGATGTTTTCGGGTAAACCAGCGTTGGGAACGCAGGAAACGACGAAGGGCGAATGTTCGGAAAGGTATTTGACGTGTTCGGCCATGCGATCGGGCCCGGTGGCGCAGTTCAGGCCTAAGATATCTATGGGATAGGGCTGCAAAATTGCGAGGGCGGCGCTGATATCGGAACCGACTAACATTGTGCCGGTGGCTTCCATTGTCACTGATACCATTAACGGAATCCGCGCACCTTTTTTCTTAAATACTTCTTCAATGGCATTTAATGCTGATTTAATTTGCAGCACATCTTGACAAGTTTCGACAATAAATAAGTCAACGCCGCCGTCATAAAGTCCTTCTGCTTGTTCCGCAAAAGCGGCGGTGAGTGTGTCGAAATCGATGTGTCCTAATGTGGGCAATTTGGTGCCTGGCCCGATCGATCCTGCGACAAATCGAGGCTTTTCTGGCGTGGAAAATTCGGCGGCGATACCCTTGGCGAGTTCGGCGGCAGTTTTGTTGAGATAATATGCTTTGTCTGCTAAATCGTATTCGGCGAGTACGATGGAAGCAGCGCCAAAGGTGTCTGTTTCGATGACATCGGCCCCTGCTTCGAGGAATCCCCGGTGCACGTTGGCGACGGCTTCCGGTTTGGTGTGGACGAGATATTCGTTGCAGCCTTCGTATTCTTTGCCGCCAAAGTCTTCTGCGGTGAGGTTTTGGACTTGCAGGTTGGTTCCCATCGCGCCGTCGAAGACGATGACGGGGCGCGAGGGGTGGTGGAGTCGATCGAGGAATCTGCTATTCATAAGCGGTCAAAAAAAACGCAGGTGCTATATATTTACAATTTTATCTATTGTGCAATATTGTCAACAATTATGTGACTGTTGGCAAACGACTAATTACTGAAGGATTTAATGCTGCTGACAATAGTTCGATCGTACCTGTAATTTTAGCGATCGCCCTGGATAATTGTCAAAATTCTGTTGCGGGCGAGGCTGCGGGGGAAAACGGGCGAGTTGCGAGGGATTTTTTCGCTTAACTGCTGACGAATTTTGCGAAAATGCGATCGCCACAATTAAACGAGTTATATAGCAATCCTAAATGACTCGTTTAATTTTACCCCACCCCAACCCTCCCCGAACCCCCTGGAAGTCCGTCATAAATTTACAAATGATGCAAGGATTGCTATATAACTAAAGCATTAAGATTTTTTTCTCATTTTTCTGTTGGAAGGTCTTTTAGGCAGTCGCTTAATTTCACTTTCGCCTCCTTGAACTTCTACTTGTTTGAGATTTTCTTCTACTTCTTCTATAATTTCTAAATCAACACTTTCAACCTCGGTTCCGCTGATTTCTTCCTCTTCCTCAATCTCCTCCGAATTCTGTTGATTTGCGATTAACTGCACGGCTAACCCAGAAGCTTGAACCGACAATTCTTCAATTTTTTCCTTAATTTCAGCTTCTCCAATCCGATGCTCAATTTCCGCCGGTAAATCTTCCTCGGTAGCAGGAAAGTTATCAATTTCTTGACTGATTTCAGTTTTTCTGATTTCCTTTTCTACTAGCTGCATTGATAACTGCTGCTTTTCCCTTGACAATTCCTCAACCTTAGTCGCAAGCATTCTAAGCTGTTCGTTGAGAACGCGAATTTCTCGGTTTTGCTGCTGAATCATTTCTTCCGCATCAGCAAGAGTTCGATTTCTCTCTAATATCACCTCATTTTTAGTTTCTAATTCCAAAGCGCTCATAGCCGCTTTAATTACATTATAAAAATGCGGCTTAGATACATCAACTTGTTTAGCATTATGGCGACTTTTTCCCAAAAGTCCAATCTTTTCTCCTTGCTTAACAGCCAAAACAAAACCTTGATGATTTTTAATTTTTAATTCTTTGACAAAATCAACTTGAACTAAACTGCAAATATATCTGTGACAGTCAAAATAAAATTCTGCTTTCATCAAAAAGCACCCCTTTCTGCTACAGTCCCGCAGAATTATAGCATGAACAACGTTAAAACCCGAACAAAATTTATAAAAATAGGATGGGCGCGGAGGGCTGTACCTTAATTTATAAATGTATGCGATGTCAAGAGTCGTTCAGGACTTATGCGAAAAATCGTTTGACGCGCTACTTCTAGCAGTAATGGGCGCATTGCGTCCCTACAAAATTAGGTTTTGCGGGCATAAATTTAAATATTTTGGCTTAGCAAAATTCGCCAACGGCGACATATTTGATAAATCAATTAATAGTTTGTTTTTCTGACATAAGCGATTTCCAATCCGTGACGATAATAAGCTGTTTCTAAATCAACTCTTTTAGTTTTAACATCAGGTTCTAATTCAAAAAAGCTTAGCTGAATAGGCTCAGCTTTTTTTAACTCTTTGTTAAACTTGCTCAAAAGTCTTTCTTCTAAATGCTGGTGCGATTCTAAAGTTCCATCTGACAGAATGTGATTAATTTCTAAATTAAACTCTCTGACTTTGTGGCAGACTAAAATAGTCCGATGACAAGTAATCGGGTCTTTTTCCGCACACATTAAACTGATTTTATAATTGGCTGCGCCTTTGAGCAAGCGCTGAATTCCTGCGGAAAATAGAGGAGTTGCTGCTATGCAATCGTATAACGCTTTACCGCTAGAATCGTAACAGCTTAAATCCTCCGGCCTCGCGCCCAACTCTTTGCCTAAAAAAACATATTGAATGCCGACACTTGAGAGATAAGCTTTAATTTCCGATTTATTAAAATGAGGTAAATAACGGCTGAACGGATGCGATCGCACGTCCGCAACCGCCGTAATTCCGTGTTGTTGCAGCAGCAAAACAAACGCTTCAATACTCAGATTGGAGTGTCCGATCGTAAATAATTCCATTGCTTCGATCTTACTATTCACTCTTTGCCTTGCGGACGAGAGTTTGTGTAGCCCGATTGTTTCAACCTATAGATTTCCACCTGTGGGTTTTTTTACCAAATTTTGAATCAAAATTTGCCCGGCCAGCAGCATCAAACCCACTGCCGCCATAGCAAAAACACCAGTCCCCAAAGCAGCCATTCCTACTACCAAAGTTCGCACCGCTACCGAAATTTTAATCGCAGTAATATTGTCGGAATGTACTGGCTTACTTGCAAAACTTTGAGCGATCGACATAGTTAGCGCGTACAAAGGTACCGCAATGCTGCCAGCCATCAGCGAACCAGTCAGGCACCGCAATACCGTCGGCGACTTGGGCGGCAAAGCATCCTCAGTAGAACTTGGAGGTTGAGAACTAGAATTAGGATTAGTTAAATCAGCCATTGCGATTTTAGATTTTAGATTTTAGATTTTAGATTTCTGGTTAATTCACCAAAATTAAAATCCGTGTTTCATGGCATTTTATCAGTTATTCGATCTCAATAGACTCTGCGCAAAGTTAGATTCATCTTGACAATCGCCTGTTAGACGCATTTAACTCAGATTGCGATCGCACCCTCTTCGAGTTACGCCCTCGAAATCGGCGGTTTCCTCTCGTTTCCCTCCGAAAAAATCTGAATTCCAGTATTGCTAAACTTTGCTACCCAAAAATCCAAATCTGGAGAAGCGATCGCACTTTTAACCCGTTCTAAAATTTGCTGAGCCTGCTCTGGAGACTCCGCCAGGGCAAACACCGTCGGCCCGGAACCCGACATCATCGTGCCCACAACCCCCGCCGACTCAAAAGCCTCCCGCAACTGCAACACCTGCGGGTACACGGGCAAAGCAACTTTTTCTAAATCGTTGTGCAGCAATTGACCAATTTTTGAGCGATCTTTTTGGGCGATCGCCCCCACCATCGGGCCCGAATGCAGCCGTTCCCGGCGGCACTCCAAATCTTCCGCTGCACAATAGGAACTACTGAACTGCTGGCGATAAGTTTGATACGACCATGCAGTAGAAATACTGAGATTGCGGTACTTCGCCAACACCACAGAAAAGCCCGCCAAATCAGGCAGATGCGACAGTTTATCCCCGCGGCCGGTTGCCAAAGCCGTACCTCCAGCAATGCAAAAAGGCACATCCGAACCCAAAGTTCCCCCCAACTCTTGCAACTCCGAGTGAGTAAGTCCCAATTGCCACAGCAAATCCATCCCGACTAAAACCGCGGCCGCATTTGCAGAACCGCCGGCGAGCCCCGCGGCCACCGGAATCTGCTTGTGAATGGCAATCTCGACTCCGCCGTATTTCGCCAAAGCATCGGGGAATTGCTTCGCCAACAAATCCGCCGCCCGGTAGGCCAGGTTATTCTTATCAGGAGGGACTTGTGGGTGATCGCAGCGCACGCGGATCGTGTCCGTACCGATCGCGCGCAAGTCAATTCGATCGGCTAAATCTATGCTTTGAAGTACCATCGCCAATTCGTGATATCCGTCGGGGCGATCGCCTATGATTTCCAGATATAGATTGATTTTTGCTGAAGCTAACAGAGAATATGAACGCATAGGTGATTAAGCCGCAGGTGAAAGAAACCCCTGGTTGAAATTAATTGACACCAGTCCCAGTCCATTTTCTCACAACTCAAAGGAAATATTATGCAGGAAATGTGGAAAACTTTTTTTAGTTCCGGGGCATTTATTCCTCACGGTCACTGCTACCTCTGGCAGACCCCGTTAGTCTGGCTTCACCTTACCTCAGATTCGATCATTGCACTGGCGTATTTTTCCATCCCGATTACATTGGTTTATTTTATTTCCAAACGCGAAGATTTACCCTTTGATTGGATCTTTGCGATGTTTGGAGCCTTTATCGTCGCCTGCGGGATCACTCACATATTTGAAGTTTGGACGCTTTGGCATCCTACCTATTGGATGTCAGGAACAATGAAAGCAATTACTGCCATGATTTCATTTGCTACAGCCATACTTTTGGTAGACTTAATCCCTCAAGCCCTAGCACTTCCCAGTCCCGCCCAGTTAGAATCCGCCAACCGACTCCTAGAAGCGGAAATTGTGGAGCGCCAATTAGCAGAAGCTGCACTACAAAAAGCTAAAGAAGAATTAGAAATTCGAGTTGAGGAACGCACCGCAAAGTTAAAATGTCAAACTCAACATTTAGAATTCGCCAACCGACTCCTAGGTGCTGAAATTGTGGAGCGCCAATTAGCAGAAGCTGCACTACAAAAAGCTAAAGAAGAATTAGAAATTCGAGTTGAGGAACGCACCGCAAAGTTAAAATGTCAAACTCAACAGCTCGAACAAGCATTGTCTGAATTGAAGCAGGCTCAATCCAACCTCATTCAGAGCGAAAAAATGTCATGTTTAGGGCAATTGGTCGCTGGGGTTGCTCATGAAATCAACAATCCGATTAACTTTATTTACGGCAATGTTACTCCCGCTCGCGAGTATGCCGATAGTTTGCTAGAAGTGGTCAATATCTATCAAGAGCATTATCCCAATCCCCTACCCGTAGTTAAAGAAAAACTCAAGTCTGTAGATTTAGATTTTATCAAATCTGACCTGCACAAAATATTAATTTCTCTTAAAAACGGTGCCGAGCGCATTCTCGGTATTGTCAAGTCGCTGCGAATTTTTTCTCGCCATGATGAAGCAGAAATGAAATTAGCCGACATTCACGAAGGAATTGACAGCACACTGATGATTTTGCAAAGCAGGTTGAATGCTAATCCGGGTTTTGTGAGCATTCAAGTTATCAAAGAATATGGCAATTTACCCCAAATAGAGTGCTATCCCGGACAGCTAAATCAAGTGTTTATGAATATCCTGGCTAATGCCATTGATGCTTTAGAAGAGGACAGCCACAGCGCGTCGATTGCAACCAATGAAGCTAATCCCCGCGCGATCAAAATTTCTACTCAAATTCTAGAGAGTCAAGTGGTAGAAATCCGAATTAGCAACAACGGGTCAGAAATAACAGAATCCGTGAGGAACCAGTTATTTAATCCATTTTTTACCACTAAACCAGTAGGCAAAGGCATAGGATTGGGTTTATCGATCAGCTATCAAATTATCACAGCAAGACATAAAGGCGAATTGCAGTGTATTTCTGCACCGGGGAAAGGTGCGGAATTTATTATTAAAATTCCCATGAGGCTGAAATAAGTAAGCCCATCTCAAAAAACAGAATACCTAGATACCCGCAGGACTTTAAAAAGTCGGATTTCTCACAAAATCCTGAACTTCAAACCTCGCACATCATATTATTACTCAAATTTACCCATTGCGCCACGCTTAAATCTTCAGCGCGAGATTGAGGATTTATCTGTAACTCTTCTAACAATTGAACGAGTTTATCTAAATCCACAGCGCCTTTCAAATTATTTCGCAGCATCTTGCGCTTGCTACCAAATCCCAACTTAACTAAATTCTCCAAATAGCGCGGATTAACCGCCGCAGTTTCTATCTGTCTGGGAAGCAGCCGCACCACGGCAGAATCGACTTTTGGCGGCGGATAAAAGTCTTTAGACGCTACATCGCAAATTAACTCGCATTCTGCTAAATATTGCACCCGCACTGACAGCGCGCCAAAAGCTGTAGAACCCGGTTTAGCGTAAAGCCTTTGGGCGACTTCTTTCTGTACTAATAGCACGATCGAATCGAAGGGTTTAGCAGCAGGAACAGATATCGTTCCCAGCAGTTTTTGCAGAATTGGGCCGGTAATATTATAAGGAATATTGGCAACAACTTTATTGGGGTTTTGGAATTTGGGAAAAGCCGTTAGTTCAGCCTCTAAGTCCATTTCCAGGATGTCGCCTTGCAGCAGTAAAAAATTGTCGGTTTTGCCGAGTTGTTTGGCTAGCTTGAGACACAAATCTCGATCGATCTCCACAGCAACAACAGACTCAGCCGCAGGCAGCAAACGCCGAGTCAAAATCCCCGTACCCGGCCCAATTTCCAGGACGCGATCGCCATCCAAAGAAGCTGCTTTCACAATCTTATCTAAGGCTTTCTCGCTTTTGAGCCAATGTTGAGCAAACTGTTTCCGGGGTCTGGTCGATCGCATTTTTTGAATTGTTGGAGAAATCTTAGCCTGTCATTCTATCACAGCTCAATATCTTTTCCCAACCTACGGTGATGTTTATTTTTGTTAACAGGGGTTGAATTAACCAAAAAACTTGGGCACTATAATAAGGACAAACGATAAAAAATAAATTTATTTCTTCCCATTTACCAACAGCACGACACCGAAGTCACGGATACACGGATAGCAGTTTTTCCAAACAACCAATAACCAATAACCAATAATAAATAATCAAGAACCAATTACCAATTCCCCAAAAATGAAATTCCAACGAGTATTTGGTACATTACCCAAAACCACAGCCAGCGCCCCCGGCAGAGTAAACCTGCTGGGCGAACACACAGATTACAACGATGGATTTGTACTTCCAACTGCGATTCCCCAGCGCACAACTGTACAAATCGGCTTCAGCAGTGACGATCGCCACCATGTTTATTCAGCAGAATATGACGAACTCATAAATTTTTCAGACGACGATACCATACCGCAAAAATTCGTCAGTTATATCTGCGGCTGCCTGAGACTTGTAGAAAAAGAAGGATACAAAATACCGCCAATAAATCTCTACATTACGTCGAATGTGCCGATCGGAGCCGGTTTGTCCAGCAGCGCGGCTTTAGAAATAGCCACCCTCAGAGGACTGCGCGCGCTGCTGAACCTCCCCCTAGACGACGTGCGGCTAGCTCAAATCGGACAGCAAGTCGAAATCCGGTATGCCGGCTTGAACTGCGGGATCATGGATCAAATGGCATCGAGTTTAGCAGACACCAACACCATGCTATTGATCGACACCCGCAGCCTCGAATGCCGCCCGATACCTTTTCCCACAAACACAGAAATTTTAATAATTGACAGTGGCGAAAGCCACCAACTAGCAGAAGGAAGTGGCTACAACCAGCGGCGCGCCGAGTGCGAGGAATCCGCGCGGATATTGGGAGTTAAAGCTCTCAGGGATATCGCCGATCCGCAAGCAGTGGAAGTATTACCAGAACCTCTCAGGAGGCGATCGCGCCACGTCGTTACCGAAAACAACCGCGTGCTCGAAGCTGTAAAATCTTTACCAGCAGAGCGTTTTGGCGAGTTAATGAATGCTTCCCACGCCAGCCAGCGCGACGACTACGAAGTTTCGGTGCCGGCAGTAGACACGCTGGTGGCAATCTTGCAGTCTATCCCCGGAGTCTTCGGCGCAAGGCTGACGGGCGGAGGTTTTGGCGGTGCTTGCGTAGCGCTGGTGGAGAGCGGCAAAGCGGGTGTTATCGCATCCGAGGCGATCGATCGCTACCAGCGCGCAGGTTATAGCGGCCGCGTTTTGGTTCCCGAAGTTAAAGTTAATTCTTAACTCCCGAACTATCTCCCGACAGGGAAGGCCACCGCACAGTCACGATTACCGAATCCTCCTCGGCCGACCAATAATGAGGCACTCCCGGTAGCCAGAGAGCATAATCTCCTTCGCGAGACAGCAAGATTTCTTGCTCTGGAAATTGCAGGCGAAACCGCCCTTTTACCAGGATAGAAAGCGTCGTGGCTGCCGCATTTACCGCCCACTGAGTCCTACAATCTCCGGCGGCGTGAGTGCCCCATTTTACCTCTAAAACAGAAGTCGATCGCGGGTCATCGCCCGGCGTCATAAAGTGACCCGCAAACCAACCGCCCCGACTTGCACCTTCAGCGCCCGCATTTCCGAAAACCACTTGAGATGACATCAGTTAATCCGGTAAACAACAAAGATGGTTAGATCGGACATCTTGCACCATTTTCCATAAGCTTTTTAGGGGCGGGCAGGATGCCCACCCCACCAGAAATTGACTCTTTGTGGAACAGGCGGGAAAGCCTGTTCTGAGAATGGTGCAAGATGTGAGTTATATCTGACATCTTGCACCATTTTCAATAAGCTTTTTAGGAGCGGGCAGGATGCCCACCCCACAATAAATTAATTCTTTGTGGAACAGGCCGGAAAGCCTGTTCTGAGAATGGTGCAAGATCTCAGTCAGATCCGGAGACACCATCTAACTTATTACTTGCGGCCCGAAGGTTGACCTTCCGTAGTCGCTATTTCCCCAGCTTCCATCAACTGCTTAAAACGACGTAAATCATTGGCAATTTGCTGTTCGGGAGCTTCGCCAAATAGTTTAGCAGCGCCAGCACCAATTGCACCGCCCGGAGGGTTGTATTCGATGACAACTTTTACCTCTGTACCGCGTCCAGCAGATGCCGGTTGAAAGCGCACAAAACCTGAATTCTCAACATCAGCCCCTTCCACAGACGCCCAAGCAATTAAGCGATTTTCTTCTTCGCGGACAATCTCTGCATCCCATTCCACACTATTGCCCATCGGCCCGCTGGCAATCCAGTGAGAACGTTTTTCATCGATGACCGCAACGTGTTTGAGATGCTTCATAAACCGAGGTAAATTTTCAAAATTGCGCCATAAACGGTACAATTCATCCGCCGGTTTGTCGATCGTCACCGTCTTTTCAACTTTAATGCTTTGATTCGGATCGGCAGCAGACTGCAAACCCTCCACAACCCCCAGCCCGCGCGCCGCTAAACCGCCGCCGGCAACCGCCAGCAAAGCACCTCTCAAAGAACGCTGCGACAAGCCAAAAAGCACCAGCGCCCCGCCGCCAATTAAAGATGCCCAGCGTTCGGTATCGCCGCTGCTACTTTGGTTTTGTTTGTCGGAATTTGTCATTGAAGTAGATTCCATTGGTTTAAACCTGGTAAATTAATAGCGGAAAATAGCAGCTAAAGGCGCCTCGTCCGGCACTTGTTCCGGCGGCACCGCGTAAACAGTTCCGCCGTTGAGAATAGTTTGAATTGCTGCCGCATTCAACAAATCTTCATCGCCTAATTCTGCATCTGGGTGGATTTGCACCGCGTTCGTATCGGGATTAAAAGTACCCCACTGCTGAACGCCAAGAGCAACAAACAGTCGATCGACCCGTCCAAAATAAGCAGCCGAAACAGCTTCTTTCAAATCGGCAGAAATTTTATCGCTTCCTGTCAGATCGCGGTATTGTGCGATCGCCTCTGACTGAGCCTGGACAAACAAGGGTTCCACCAGCGGCAAAGCTTCGGCCCGCAACTCTTCCGGCTTGAGAAGTTTCTGATTGCCTGTAATTCCTTCTTCAACTAAATGCCGGTAGGTATTGGCTTCTCGGTAAAGCGGGAGCAAATACTCAACTCCAGCTAACACTAAAGGAGCTTTTTTATTTCGCAAATAATTGTGCAGCGCCGCATCGATTATGTGGAAATACTGCAATATTTCGTGCTGGCGCTCATCTTGATCAGGACTTCCTTGACCGTGAAAACTTCCCGGCTGCTGAAAAGAATTATTAGTGCCTCCTTTTGAAGTAGCAATCCGAAACTGACCATCTTTAGCTGTCGGGTCATATTGCAGAGCCTCCTCAAGGCTTTTCGGCAAGTTTTCAACTTCAACTTCCCTAGCACTGTAAGCCGTACACTCAATCAGCCTCACTTCCTTCTGACTGAGAGCTAAAACATAAAATAAATTATCTCCTGTCAGCATAGGCATCAGCGGTTTGACGTGAAAATTGTCGCTCACAACCACTAATTCCTCAAAATCCACCGGACAGGTATAGTAGCGGAAAAATCCCGAACCGACAAAAATCGCCAGCAGGTTGCTTTGATTTTCCCAAAAGTTTTCCTGGTCAATTTCTGCTCGGACTGGCTCTAGCAATTGGGCAGCTTCTTTTTTGTCAAATCCGTACTCTACTATTTTGTCTTCAGCCTCTCTGATTAAATTTTTGAACCGAATCGGGTTTTGTTGAATTTCTGTTCCTTGAGCGACTGGCATATAAATTGAAACGCACAATCCAGGAGATTGTTGTACCAGCGCTTTGAGTTCCTCTACAGATATTAAGTTCACCGCTGAAACTCCTTTGCTAAGGGGTTTTGTAATAAAAACAACCGATTCTTTAAAATGTATCTCTCCTGACGTGGCTCCTGCGTCTGCCTAAAGTAATGATCGCCTGCTGTAGAGCCTTTCATTCCCGAACTAAAACGGGGTTTGCAGCCGCTGTTTCAATCGAACTGCTTATCACCTAAGATAGACGGCGGTAACTCGGCGGCTACTTTACCATAATTTACTTTAGTCGGCTTCTACTACTCGTTATATCTGATGAAAACAAAAATGTTTCTGTGGTTTCTGTGGGCAACATTTACTGCCTACACCTTGCTGCTAGCTCCTCTCGATCGGCCCGGAACGTTAACAGTTATGGAAAAAATGCTCAAGTTGCAGCTAGAAGGAATTAACCCCTACCTTGTCACCATATTCGCTCTCATGGGAGTGTGGCCGATGGTCTACGCTTGCCTCCTATTTATTGATGAGAGAACCCAAAATATATCCGCTTGGCCTGCTTTCATCGCTTCCAACGGCGCCGGTATCATCGGCTTAATTCCCTACTTACTCCTCCGCCAGCCCCAGACACAATTTTGCGGCCGCAAAGATATGTTGCTCAAAATATCAGACTCCCGCTGGACAGGCATTGTACTTTTACTAACTACTATCTGGCTGTTAGCTTGGGCTTGGTTAAATGGAGATTGGGGAGATTATGTCAAGCAGTGGCAGTCAATTCCTTTTGTACACTTAATAACTTGGGATTGTTGCTTGATGGCTGTAATATTTCCCTCACTTCTGGGAGACGACATGGCACGCCGCGGACTTGCGGACGATCGCATTTTTTGGGCAGTCTCTCTAGTTCCGCTGTTAGGGCCGCTAGTTTATCTTTGTCTGCGCCCCCCTCTGCCAGAATCTGCAACCGAAATCCCCACTTTCCCACTGACAGCCGGAAATTGAAACATTGAAAAATTTGGTAGTGTTCAAGATTTAATGATATAGGAGTAAAGTTTATTTCCTTATCGTCTGCTCATGCCTGCCTCTCCAACGAAAGCGTTAAGGGCATTGGTGTAGTCTGTGCGTAGCGTGGAGAAAGATTTTAATTGTCCTGAAAATCTCGATCGACACTTATGAGGTCACTCTATGGAGCCAAATGATACATCGGCCCACTATGACCGAATTGCCCAATGGTGGCAAACTGAGCATCAAGATTCAACCTACGGGATTGCCCAATTAGAACGGGCGATAAAATTTACTTTTAACCAGCACGCAGCACTTGATGTCGGGTGTGGAAGCAGCGGGCGTTTTATCAACAGCTTATCCAAGCATGGATTTCAGCCTGAAGGACTTGATATTTCTAGCGAAATGATCGATTTAGCCCAGCAGCTACATCCAAAAATCACGTTTTACCGGGAAGACATTTGTGATTGGCTGCCGCCGAAACTTTACAGCCTGATTGCAGCGTGGGACAGCACGTTTCATCTGCCAATCAACAAGCAAGCGCCTGTGATACAAAAGCTATGCGATGCGCTTGAACCCAATGGAGTGATCCTGTTCACTTGTGGCGGCGGACATACAAGCAGCGAGGTTTCGGGAGCATTTCAAGGTCAAGACTTTGATTACAGCACTTTGGGTGTAGATACTTTCCTGCAAATTCTGGTTGAGCATCATTGCACCTGCCGCCATCTCGAATATGACCAGTATCCTCAAAATCATGTTTATATCATTGCCCAAAAGACCTAATCTATCATTCGCACGATTAAGCTGTGGGATGTCGTAACTGGTGGCTGTATGAGGATCTTGATGGGCGATCGGCTGTATGAAGGTATGAATATTCAAGGGGCAACGGGATGGACGATCGCTCAAAAAGCGACCTTGAAAGCGTTAGGGGCATTACCATAATCATCAATACCAATCTGCGATCGGCGCTTGGCAGCAGCGCTTCGCGAGTGCAAGTCCATTTCTTGGGGGGAGACATTGGCAAGATTTTGAGCAACCTGTCATTGACCTTTGAAGAAGTAGATCCGTGAATTTGTGCGGAGGCAAGTAGCCTCGAACCCTCACCAAAAACCTTGATTCCGTCCGTACCAACGCAGTATTGGGCTGCTGGCAAGGGGAGGAAATGAATAGACCACTCCGGTTAACAGTTAGTTAAGTAAGTAGCCAATTCCTCAGAAATCACGAAACGAAGTGTATTGTTGTAAGTGATTTCATAAATTAGTGCATGATTTTCTAAAATTCTTAGTTTACTCCTCAGCCAAGAATGATCTTCAAAAAAATACTCAAGAATTAAGTTGTTTTTGTCTCCGTTGTAAACTGCACCTTTGGGCATAATAATGAACTCACGGGCAACTGGATACTCCCGTAAATCTTTTTTCATCTCTGCTAAAAGTTCAGGAATCAGATTCTCGATATCTGTAAATATACTTTCCGATGGTTTAGATAACACAAAACTTGGTTTAGCTGCCTTTTCGCGGGAAATAGTGAGTTTCAAAAGAACTTCGTTGATTGATTCAAGTGCTTTTACCATTTTTGCAGGGTTATCGTTTCCAATGGTAATTGGTGAAACAGACCCAGAAACTTCAATTTTGGTTTTATAAGGATAAAAGTTTTCGGCTAGATCGTAATACTCTACTTCAAGATACACGTCTTTTCCAAAACGCTCTTCTGCTTGGTAATAAGTTGATACATCAAAAAAGAATGGATTATTGCGATCGATAACCGAGATATGGAGAGGAAACAGACTGTCGCAATGTCTTATCATCTGGGGCAGAGGTGAAATGTTAATCTTAACATCAACTGCTGGAGCGTCTGTAAGTGCAAGAATTCCAAGTTGGATAGTTTGCTCTTGCTCTGGTTTGAGCCTAAATAAATGCGTCAATCGCGGTTTAAAGAAATATCTTTTAGCCCAAAGTGCATCAATAATGAAATGTCCGGCTGCAACTGTATGAGCACCTGCTCGAATGTAATAGCGGTGATCAGCCATGTGTGGTCCAGCATAACTTTCATGAATGGCAACGAGCAAAACGGCTGAATCTGGCTGAATAACACCCCGTCCCATCGGGTCTGATATTAGTTTGATGTCATATTTAGGAACTGGTTGCACTTGATGGACAATCTGATCAACCCAATCACGTAAATCTTGGTTCTTAATCTTTAAGGAGTAGCCATTGTCAGCATTGCCATTATCATCAACACCAACAACGAAATATCCACCTCCAGCATTGGCAAAGCCTGATACTGCACACCTTAGTTTCTTCTTGAGGTCATCGGGTGGAGTGCGACTTGATTTGAATTCAAAACGATCGTCTTCTACACTTGGGAGCTGTGTAAGGTCAAAAGTTTCAAGGTTAATCTTCATAAGCCTTAAGAGATATTAACAACCTCAAACTAGCACTTAACAAATGCTATTGAGGAAACGTGGCACCTAATACCAATACACAAACTGCGAACTACTACTATCCTCAGCGATAATTCAAGCAGCCCAACAAGATGTGGGTATCCAAAACGTACATCTAAAGCCTCTATTGTAGGATGTCTTGCCCCGAATTAGCACGAATGTCCTCCAAGGTAGGAAAGCCCTCTGTCCAACTTGCAGCTAAGGAATAAACCAGTTCTGCCCAAGGCACTGGAGCGACTTTACTGCTGGGTTGATTGCCATTTAGATATTTAGCTCGAATAGATTCAGCAAAAGTGAGAATTTCTCTGGCTTGGTCTTGAGGAAAAGATGTGACGAGTTCGTAAATCGGCTCGGCGATAGCCATACAGAGTGCCAGATAGAGTATACACCTGAAGGGATGCAAACTCAATTATATGAAACAAGAGCCTGTCTTGCCCCGCTACAACATAGTCCTAACTCAGCCATTAACTTGCGGATCTTGAGTGGTAAAATTTGGTAAGATTTTGCAAACTGAGTTCATGCCGCAACAGGTTACGCCATAAGCCATTTAGAAAAAATAGACGTTTCGCTTTTAATAACAATAGTTCGGACAGTTTTTAAGCAGCTAGAGTACCATAAGACAAGACTGAAGGAAGGTTAGGGTGATTTAAAATCAAATCCGGGTCTAAATCTAACTTATCAATAAAGGTAGAAAGTAGATGCTTATTGAATTCCAGA
>NZ_JAUBPO010000297.1:0-1197 GCF_036700785.1 Microcoleus sp. S28C3
CTTTAAGTCGGGGAGTTTTTCCATTCCTCGATCTAATGTCTATCTCGTCTTCTTGTCAAGGGGGTTGAGCAATTACGGGGATCATTTGGAAACGAGCGAGGAAAAGTCATAAAGGAAAACAAGACCCCAAAGCACGAGAAATAAAGCTCTTCAGACCTAGATATGTTGGAATTAGTTGCGGCTGCGGGAGAAATCGACTTAAAGTATTTGGATGAATCAGGTTTTTGTGCTTGGAGTGAGCCTGGTTATACCTATTACAAAAAAGGTGAGCAAAAACGTTTAGAGCAAACTAAGAATCGAGGTCGTAGATTAAGCATTGTTGGGCTTTTTCAACCTTTAAGTAGTTTTGTTTATGGTTTGGTAATTGGAGGTGTTGATAGAAAAGCTTATATCCAGATGATGGATCAAGAAGCCGAAGAAGCTGCTGAGCTTAAACGGCTCAGAATAATAGTACAGGACAATGACCCCATACACCGATGCCATGAAGTCCAACAGTTATGGTCGAAGTGGGAAAGCCAGGGTTTATACATCTTCTTTTTGCCCAAATATTGTTCAGAAATGAATCCAATTGAATTGGAGTGGCAACACCTTAAAAAAGATGAACTAGCAGGGCAAATATTTGAGGATGAATTAGAGCTTGCTTATGCCGTAAGTGATGGGGTAGGGGCTAGAGGAAAAAAAGGAAATTAGGGTCTTCTGGGTTGGCGGTGTAAACTGTATAATATATGAACTTTATGCTAGAGGCTAAGCTCATGGATTTTCATCTTGACGGATTACTCAATTTGCCAGAAATTACGATTGAAAAATGTATTAAAATGATACAAAAACAATTCTAAAAGTTGGTTTTTTGACGGATTATGCTACTTGTCCTCACTGTCAACAGTCCAGAGATGAACTCCATCAGATTCGTCCAATCTTGATTCGAGATTTACCGATTTCAGGTCAGTTAATCGAATTGGAAATTCCTCGCCGCCAATACTAATGTAACAATTGTCAAAAATATTTCACAGAGCAACTGTGTTTTGTTGATGAAGGTCGGCGTTATACTAAACGATATGAGGAGTATATTTATCACCGTGTTCAGGTAACAACGGTGGAACAGGTAAAACGAGAGGAAGAAGGGTCTTCTGGGTTTGAGGTGATAATAAAAACTAATTAGAAAAGCAAGCTAATAGTCGAGCTCGAAAATTGTCGAAA
>NZ_JAUBPO010000298.1:0-1196 GCF_036700785.1 Microcoleus sp. S28C3
ATAGTAGAAATTCCACCCATGAGCCGCATCGTCATCGAGCATCGATTACATCAATTAACTTGCACAGGATGCGGTGCCACGACTCGTGCAACATTACCAGACGAGGTGAACCCAAGTGGTTACGGGGTCAGAGTAGTGGCGCTAGTGGCATTGCTCAGTGGAGTGTACCGCAATAGTCACAGAATGGTACAAAGTGCCATGCAAGAAATATTTGGGATTTCAATATCATTGGGAACTATCAACAGACTTCGGCTCGAAGGGAGCGATGCAGTTTCCCGCTGTGTGGATGAAGCAAAACTTTATATCCAACGCTCACCCTGCGTGGGAGCAGATGAAACCAGCTTTAATCAAGGAAATATTGACGGTGGTAATCCTCAACAGAGAAAAGCTTGGCTCTGGGTTGCAGTCACACCCCTAGTAACATTTTTTGAAATTGCCCTAACTCGTTGTACAGAAGCCGCGAGGAATTTATTGGGTGAAAACTTTGACGGGATTTTAAACTCTGACCGTCATGGTGCGTACAACTGGGTAGACTTAGAACGTCGGCAATTATGTTGGGCGCATCTACGACGGGAATTTATCAAAATTTCGGAACGTCCTGGAATCTCGGCACAATTGGGAACTGCACTGGTAAAACAACAGGAGAAGTTGTTTGAACTTTGGCATCAAGTCAGAGATGGCACTTTATCTGGTAATGATTTTGGTGAGTTGGTTCCAGAGATTCGCTCATCCATTACAGCAACTTTACTTGAAGCGGCTCACTATGCCATCGGTACAAGGGAAAAAACACCTCTGGCAAAAACGGTTCGTACCTGTCGTCAATTGCTCAAAGTGGAGTCGGCGATGTGGTTGTTCGTGACCAGTGAGAGTGTTGAACCGACTAACAATGCCGCAGAAAGGGCTATTCGTCCTGCCGTAATATGGCGACGTACTAGCTTTGGTTCTCAAACTGAAGCTGGTAGTCATTTTGTGGCTCGAATGCTAACTGTGGTTACAACCCTCAAGTCCCAAAAGCGTAATGTTTTGGAATTTATGACTCAGGCTGTTATTGCTGCTCGTGGTGGTACAACCGCGCCATCTTTGCTTCCACAAGTTACTACTTGTTCTGATGATTCTGAGTTGTTGAAGGCTGCTTAATTTTATTACTTTATTTTGGGGGGCGTGTTTCGTCTTATTTGCACCCCCTGAACGCTTAC
>NZ_JAUBPO010000299.1:0-1193 GCF_036700785.1 Microcoleus sp. S28C3
AAATTATTAAGTGGCCCCATCTGTTAATTATGTTTCCTCAATCTTACCAGAACCATCTAGAAAAACAACTCAAACCAGCAGAATACCTGACTCTCAAAATTCTGGTATATTTGTTGCAGAGCCACAGACAGGTTAGTATTGAATTGCTCGCTTCTGTAATGCCCTATCCAATTCAATTTGAGAGCCGGAGGCGTAGTCTGCAAAGATTTCTCAAATTAGACTGCCTCAACATAGAAAGTCTGTGGTTTCCGCTTGTCAAAGAAATCTTAAAAGCTAAATTTAAGAAATCGAAACCTTTGAAGCTTGCGATCGATCGCACTCAATGGCGATCGCACAACGTATTTATGCTCAGCCTGGTCTGGGAAAAACGAAGTATCCCCTTATACTGGCGACTACTAGACAAGAGAGGATGTAGTAATATCTGCGAACAACAAGCTCTAATTACTCCTGTTTTAGAGTTCCTGTCTGATTATGAAGTGATCGTTTTAGGCGATCGGGAATTTGGTAGTGTCAAGTTGGCATCCTGGCTCTGTCAGAAGCAAGTGAAGTTTATTTTTAGAGTAAAACAAGGGCGATATATTCAATCAGAAAACTCTGATTATATCCTGTTGTCAGACCTGGGCTTACTGCCAGGAACAAGCTTTTATTTAGCGGAAGTAAACTTTACCAAACAAAAAGGATTTGGCACTTTTGATGTAGCTGGTTATTGGCGACGTAAATATAGAGGAAAACAGGAAGATGAAGGTTGGTATCTCCTGACCAATGTCGGCACTTTCAAGCAGTCAATTGATGGTTTTAAATGCCGCAGTGGGATTGAGGCAATGTTTAAAGATTGTAAGACAGGTGGTTATAACTTAGAGAAAAGCCATGCTAATAATCAGCGTTTAAGCAGTTTGATATTATTGATAGCAATTGCTTACAGTTGCGCTGTAATACAAGGTCAAAAAATCAAGACGATGGGAGTGCACAAATATGTGGGTAGGCTAACCGAATCTGGGCGCTCAATACGTCGTCATAGTAGTTTTTGGATAGGATTATATGGTCAATGTTGGGTAATTGGTATGGAATTTTGTCAAGACATTATTACTGAACTAATGAGAATCAGGCGAAACAAACTACCATTTTTTCAGAGAGGTATGAGGGCTATGTCCTTGATTCTATCAGTGTTCTGACGGGGTTGTCACCCCGTCAGG
>NZ_JAUBPO010000300.1:0-1190 GCF_036700785.1 Microcoleus sp. S28C3
GGGAGCATCTCAAATATGCAATGAGTATAAATACTATTCAGGCCAAAGCGAGATTTAAATAAGCACAACGATGTTTCAGAACTTGAGCCAGGTTGTCACGATTCCATTGTGCCCCGGAGATTTTAATTCTCCGTCCAATTTGTTTAATTGTAGCCTCGACAGCACCGGAACCAATTGTGATCTTTTGAGACTGCATCGCCTGATAGTCAGGAATCCTACATCGATGTCGTTCTAAATAATCCAGAAAGTTCTTGACGTGAGGTACATCCCAGTCAGCCACAGCAGTGATTGCCTGATCGACCTGACCATGCCACAGATTAGCCTCCATTGTTCGCAAGCGTTGATTAGAGCCACCCAGTTTGTAGAGGTTTTCCTTGAGGTGATACCAATCTAAAATCTCTAAACGTTTCTCAAATGAAGCAATCCCAGCTATCAAATTCCAGACCCCTGGATGTCCATCACCCAAACAAGTAATTGGCTCACCTAAAGGCTGTCGATTCACCCAATCCAATAGCTGGTCATTCTCTTGAAAGAAAGCCGCACACTTTTGATGATGCAATGCCACAGCTTTGTAGTCTCGCCATTCACTGGCTTCTCCTAAGTCGGTTCTTAATCTTGCCTTGCCTCCATCTACACTCAAAGCGGTGACAGTTGTCTCTGCTACAGCCTCCACAAATTCTTGTCGATGTACTAGCCGTTGTTGCGTACTGTGGGATACGTATATCCCTGTCAGTTGTTGTAAGTCTTTGGTGGTATTAGCATAGGATACGTTGGCGCTCAATATTAGGCAGCATTTTTCTAAGTGAGGGCTTAATCTTGTCCCTTTCTTGAGTCTGAGTTTTTTACTTTGTTGTTCTCTCACTCGCCATTTACCCATGCAGGTCTGGATTTCTCTAGCTCTGCCTGCTTCTGTTTGGCTGCTGCTGCTTAAAAAATTTTCCAATCTCTGGGGCTACTTCTTTGAGGACATGATCTCTAACCGCTAATTCAATACTGCCAAAGTCTTTTAGCTGTTCTGATGGTGTATTCTTGAGTAAGATAGCGGATACTTTTTCTAGACATTTTTGCAGTTCTTGAGTTTCTTCTGGGGTCATATTTTTCTCATTCGTAAGTGTGTTTTTACATTTTACATAATTCTTGCATAGGACTGTTGCAAGTATTTATACTCATTGCATAATTGAGATGCTCCC
>NZ_JAUBPO010000301.1:0-1181 GCF_036700785.1 Microcoleus sp. S28C3
GGGTGCATCTCAATGAATGCGAAGGTGTCAAAAAAGAGTTAAAATGAAAAAGCTAGTAAAATCGTCAAATAAAGATGAGGTAAATAAAATGACACCCTCAGACCAACAACAGCTAAAAGCCCACTTAAAAGCGGTAGCAAAAATTCTTTACAGAAATACAGAGTCAACCGAGTTAAAAAGTTTTGAAAGTATAGAAAAATCAGTCCGTCAGAAAATGTTATCAGAAGTTGGTCCAGAAATAGGTAACTTTTTTTTTCAGCAGTATCAGGAATTAAAACAGGAAAACCCCGAAAAATAAAATCAATAATCGGCTCGCTCGACATTACAGATAATCAGGCAAAATATTTTGGATTAAAAGCTTACAGTCAATTTAGTCCAATGATGGAAAACTGCTGTCTTTTAATCACTGCTAACGAATCTTATCAAATGGCAGAAAAAGATTTGGAAAAATTTACGGGTATCAAAATTTTTCACAGTAGATTACAAAGATTAGTCAATCGACAAGAATTTGAATTACCTACATCTCAACAAGGAGTCAAAGAAATTACATTGGATGGCGGTAAAGTCAGACTACGCAACGAAACCAAGGGGGAGAGCTGTTACTGGAAAGACTATAAAGCCGTGTGTTTAGATAATGTTTATTCGGGAGCATTTTTTCAAAATAATCAAGATTTAATTGATTGGACTAATAGCCAAAAATTACTACACCCTATGTATTGCATAGGAGATGGCCATGCCGGGATTTGGAACATATTTAAAGAAATTGGAGATAATGAACAAAGACAAGAAATCTTAGATTGGTATCATATCAAAGAAAATCTCTACAAGGTAGGTGGTTCAATAAAACGATTGAAATCAGCAGAAAATATGTTATGGAAAGGCAAACTTGATGAAGTTATAGATTTATTTAAAGACTTTAAAGGTAAAGCATTTAAAACGTTTTGCAATTATTTAGAGACCCATCGCTGCCGAATAGTAAATTACCAATACTACCAAGAAGAATCCATAAGTTCGATTGGTTCTGGAACAGTGGAATCAACAATAAAACGCATTGGATTAAGAGTGAAAATATCGGGAGCGCAATGGAATATTGAGAACGTTTCCTAATTCCTTTCTCTTCGCTGTGCTTATCTCAACGGTCAACTTTCAATTTGATATATGTGCCAAAGTGAGATGCACCC
>NZ_JAUBPO010000302.1:0-1161 GCF_036700785.1 Microcoleus sp. S28C3
AATAAATCCTCAACATCTAAAAAACTGGTTTACTAAATGCTGCTACTGTCATCTATAAACTTGCAATCTGCTGTATCTTCTACTGGATTCTGCAGGCGGGGCATTGGGAGCAAATAAGACACAAGTTAAAAGCCATTCATGCGGCTCCTTACCTCGATTAATTTCTTCTAGATAAGCTTTCATCTCTTTATATTTATGATAACTAGCTCCATCCCAAATAATCAAATGTCTCGCTTCAGGATTTAAAGATTGTAAATACTTTAAGAAAGTGACTGTATTCTCAGAATTTGCTGTTTCATATTCTCGGAGAACAAACTGTTTTGTTAAATAATTTATCGCCCCATAATAGGTTTGTTTTTCTCTCTCATTTGTGAGCGGTATCTCTATTCTCTCATTGCGCCTTCCCCACAGATAACCACAGGCATCTCCAAGCGAGAAGATGACACTCGTCAATCAAATACACTACCAACTTTCTCGCTTCTATAGCTTCTCGGTTAGACTCGATGATTTCACTAATTTCTTGGTGCTTTTTTTTGACAAGTTTTTCATCCCGTTTTGGGTTATTTTTTTGAGATTTTTTCCAGCTAATTCCTGCCGATTTAAATAGTTGATAGTAGCTTTCTTTGGATTTAAACTCAATCTGATATTGCTGTTGTAGATGATTTTCTAATTCGGACAAATCCCAGCGAGCTTGGTGTTTTTAACCATTGGATAATTTGGGCTCTTTCTTCTGGTTTAAGTTGCCCATGCGAGCCTTTATAACTTAATCTCAGACCTTCAATACCCTGAAATAAATAATTGATTTTCCCCTTGCTGATAAATGGAGAGGATACTCCCAATATAACTTGAATAGTTCCTCGATAGAGCCCTTCAATTAGCATACGGATTGCTAAAGCTCTTTTGAGTTCTCTTGGGTCTGGATTACTGGCAATAAAACTTTTTAGTTCCTCTAAAGCTTGTTCTTCATGTTCTAAAAAATTTTCTGGCTGCTGATTTTTAGACATTTTAACTCTTACTTAGATCAATAGTTCGGACAGTTTTTAAGCAGCCAGAGTACCATAAGACAAGACTGAAGGAAGGTTAAGGTGATTTAAAATCAAATCCGGGTCTAAATCTAACTTATCAATAAAGGTAGAAAGTAGATGCTTATTGAATTCCAGA
>NZ_JAUBPO010000303.1:0-1137 GCF_036700785.1 Microcoleus sp. S28C3
ACATTTTTTTCGTTCCACTGTGCACCTACAATCTTAATTCTTGCTCCAATCTGTTTAATTAAAGACTCTACAGCTCCCGAACCAATATCAATAGCCAGATTTTGATAATTCTGGTAATCTGGGATTCTTGACTGATGTTTTCGGAGATAATTCTGGAAATTTTTACTTTCTTTAGCTCTCACTCCTACAAATTCGGCTATAGCTTCTACTGTTGACCCTTGCCACAGTTGGCTCTCGACTCTTCTGAGTCGTTTGAGTGACCCCCCTACTTTATGTAGATTTTCTCTCAAATGATACCAATCTAATACCTCTCTTCTTTGCTCTGTAGTCCCAATTTGATTAAAAAGATTCCACACTCCATCATGACCATCTCCCAAACAAGTTATTATTTCACTTTGAAGTTGGCTATTTACCCACGCCACTAAATCTGCATTATTTTGAAAGAAGGCTGCTGCTACTTGACCATGTAACTTAACTGCCTTATAATTCCTCCAAACACTTTCTTCTCCTTCATGAGTTCTTAGTCTGACGTTTCCTCCGTCTATACTCAATGCTTCTACTTTCTCAGTAGTTTCAGGCGGCAGCAATTTGTAACGCTCTAATAGCCGATGTTGTGTACTGTGGGGTACATAAATTCCTGTCAACATTTTGAGGTCTCTCTCCGCATTGGCAAAAGACTCATTTCCCACTAATAATAAACAACATTTCTCCAGATTCGGACTCAGGCGACTTCCCTTCTTCACTCCCAGCCTTTGGGCTTGTTTGCTCGATAGAGTTATTTCTCCTACACAACTTTTTATGGTTCTTTTTCTTCCCGAACCTTTTCCCCCCGCCGAGTGAAAAAAACACCGCTAATTTCTGGTGCTACTTTCTTAATTAAATGTTCCCTCACACTCAGTTCTACGGATTCAAAGCTTTGTAGATTGTCTACTGGGGTATTCTTATAAAGGATCTCTGCTATTTCTTGGAGATTTATTTTGAGCTTCTGTTGTTCTTCTGGGGTCATGCTAACTTGGATTTTGGATTATGGTAATTTATCTGCTTTCTATTATGCCATCAGCTTATACCAATTTACTATGAAGTTGCACTTAATATAGCTTCAAGGATATAGTCCCAACCACAGAGGGATAAAACTTC
>NZ_JAUBPO010000304.1:0-1120 GCF_036700785.1 Microcoleus sp. S28C3
TTGACGGCTTATCAATCTATTCAACAAGCTCTCTCTACTGATCGCTCCCTTTTTTGCCCTAGTTGAGCAATTACCTTAAAACTTTGTTTACCATTGTGAGTGTGACCATTTTTTACAATATATTGAGAATCACATCGAGGACATTTCATAAGCTAAAATTTAAGGCAGATTGAATAAGTAAATTATAACAGATATTCCTGACTATGCAGGACTACCCCGACAATACTGATGATTTCTGATACTCCAACAACGAGCGCGCGACCGTCAGTGCTGGCTTTAGTGGTTCTCTAGTAGCGACTCACGTGTTAAAAACAGCTAACCGCCCCTTGCTAATCAAGCCAAGATCGCGATCGTCATATTGGCAAGGGAGTTGCCCATAGCACCACCAACAGTCCAGTTGGTCTTTTAACCATTGATCTTGAGTGTGTCTTGCTGTAAGATAAAATTCAGCTATACTACGGTAAATCGAGCGATTTATAGTACAAACTGCGTAAGTCCTAATTAAACGAGACATTTAGCAAGGAGTTCAGGAGACGAATCATGAGCAAGTGGTTTGCCATTGCCAGACGTAGGTTACTGCTATTTTTTATTTCTGGGCTGTTTCTAGCGCTATTAGTCAATGCCTGTACTAATTCTGCCTCTCCTGGAACTGGCACTACAGCAGCATCGCCAGGCTCATCTCCTACGGCACTTCCTACGGTAGTACGTTTAGATTATGCCTACTACAATCCTGTCAGTCTCGTGCTGAAAGAGAAAGGCTGGCTGGAGGAAGACTTAGCCAAAACCAATATCAAAGTGGAATGGGTGCTCAGTCAAGGTAGTAACAAGGCCTTAGAGTTTCTCAATGGCAGCAGCATTGACTTTGGCTCGACTTCTGGTGCTTCCGCACTGATTGCCAAAGCCAATGGCAATCCCATCAAGTCTATTTACGTTTACTCGAAGCCGGAATGGACGGCATTAGTAACTACGGCGAATTCTTCGATTCAAAAAGTCGCCGATCTAAAAGGCAAGAAAGTTGCAGCAACGCGCGGAACAGATCCGTTTATTAGACCTCTTGCGAAAGTGCGATCGTTCTAGGTAAAATAAAAGAAAAAATGAGCTTAATAATATGAATTACGAA
>NZ_JAUBPO010000015.1:0-52330 GCF_036700785.1 Microcoleus sp. S28C3
AATCAAGTTGATTAAGCGGCAAGCCTATGGCTTTGTCAACTTTGATAACTTTCGGGCGAGGCTATTAGCTTGCTTTTATAATTAGTTTTGCTTATCACCTTGACTCCAGAAGAGCCATCGAGATTGAGTTAATGTGGCTGCTCTTCATCTGTTTCAACAATGGTTCGTTTCGTGGCAAAGCCTTTGACAATTATGCCTCGAATCAGTGATACTTCGGCATCCAGGCTTTCGGCGTGGTCTTCGTATTTTGCTGCCGCACTTTGTAAATTGTAATTTCTCATTCGCTCAGACATTTGACGCAAAAACATCACCTTGTCCTCCATTATTCGAGTTGCCGACCATAACGCGTTCTCCAAACTCTGAGTTTGCTCTGCCAGAAATGTATCAGCCGTAAACGAGTGCCCCGTGTGACAGCGAAACCGCAGCGGCTCTGATTTGTCAATTTGCCAGATGCTGCCGTTGCATTCAGGGCAGGTGTAAGTTGTCCGAGTCCCGATCGCTTCTACATTATCTAAAAGCTCCTTAGTATTCATTTGCTGTTCAGCAATGTTAGATTCAATTTCGATCTCTTCGGTCATGGGGTAGGCCTCTTGCTCGGCGGCAGGTTGCTTTGATAACTCCACTAGCAGGTCTGGGATCTCTGCCAGTGGCAGGCAGCGATCGACCTTCACGTATCGCAAGGCACTCGTTGGCATACTGGGGTATTCTGCTTCTTTTGGATCTTGGACGATCGTCACTCCGCCCCGTTTCTTGACTGCCTGTAATCCCACCGTGCCATCATCCAGATAGCCAGTGAGTACCACACCCACCACCCTTGAACCATAAGCACGAGCCGCTGAACGAAATAACGTATCGATGGCGGGCCGAAATCTATTTTCTTTAGGCCCGTGCACCACGCGGATTGACCCTTGTTGATTGAGCAACAGGTGATTATCGGGCGGCGCGACGTAGATTCGCCCTTTTTGAATAGCCTCTCCGTCGGACGGGTGAGATGCCGGCAGAGAGCCTAGATCTGTCAGAATTTGGGGAAGAATACTGGGCTTATCGGCTGCGAGGTGCTTAACAATAAAGATGGCAGCATCTATGTCACTAGGCAGATTACCCAAGATCGCGCCCAGTGCTTTGAGTCCGCCTGCCGAAGCTCCAATAACGATAATGTCGTGTCCAGGCATAAATTCCTTTTTTTTAGTGAGCGAAAGCAGCCCAACGTTATCTATGTTTTTTGAATTTTTTAGCACAGCTTGGTTGATGTTTAGCAGCAGCGACAAAAGGGTCGTCAATGCTAAAACCTGCATTCGACAGTGCTTTTAGTTCTAAATATTTTTGCTCACAGGCATAACTCTCTAATCTAAGTTACAGTACGAACTACTATAGATAGACTCTGGCAATTTTACTGTAATGCGCCACAGCCCACCTTAACCTATAGTTAACATAAAAAACGATTTATTGCGTCAGTCCTATTTATGAATTGCTAAGAGCTACATTTTGCCCGATCTCACTCGATCGCCTCGCAGCATCTGCCACCTTCAAAGCGTACAAACTACTGGCATTATTCACGTACAAAGGCGTACCGTTTGACAAATATTCCAACACCATCTCGGTGTCTTTGGCAAACAAGCCGCGCCGCGTTCCTACTTTGATGCTGTGCCGATTTTCTCCCTGAATTAATTGACCGGATTCAGGAGTAAAAACCAGCGTTCCTGCTTCTCCGTAGATGGTAAAAACGTTTTCAGACTGCCAAAAAGTCTCTCCTTTTCCGTAAACAGCTTCAGCTACAAGGCCGTTGGCAAAGCGCAACTGTGCGTTGCACAAACAAGCTTTGTAGAAATCCGCCTGAGTGTCCCAAAATTGAGCTTGACAGTTAACGCTTGCCACTTCCCCGAACAAATCAGTAAATCGGTGCAGTCGAGAAATTGCACCGACTAAGGGAAACCCAAATAGGGAATGTTGAAAAGTCCACCGCTGCGGTACGGAACGTTGAGGAGTAATAGTAATGTAGCGGGCGTAAAAAACTTTACCGATTAAGGGCAAAGATTCTTTGATTGCTTGGTGCAAACCGCCTAACAGTTCGATGTGTTCGATGTGGAGGAGTTTTTGCTTTTGGGCGGCAAGTTCGATCGCCCTTTCTGCTTCAGATACGTCTAAAGATAGAGGATATTCCACCACAACGTGCTTGTCATTTTCTAAGGCCGCCAGGACGATCGCCCCGTGATCCCGATTCACCGTACAGACAATAACCAAATCTAAATCATCTCTTTCTACCAGCTTGCGCCAAGAAACCGCAGCTTCAGCCCCGAATCCCTGACAAAATGCTGCGGTTTTATCCGGGGTGCGGCCCGCAACAGCTACCAAGTTCGATCGCCCATCAGCTTGAACCGTCTCCGCCCTCAACTTAGCCGCAAAACCAGTACCCACAATCCCCACGCGAATTGGAGAATTAACCGAAAAACTAGAGCGAGTATCAATATTAGTCATAGAATTTTAGATTTGACATTTTTAGATAGTTACAGACTTGCGGTGCAGGGGTTTAGGGTTCCACCGCCCAGATTTTAAGCTGTGGTTGTGGTGCGATTTATGCGATCGAACCTGCAACACCCAAGTCTAGATGCGATCTAACTATACATTTCACCGGCAGCAGGGACTTGCCTTGGAGCCAGTCTTGCTGAAACTCGATCGACACACCCCATACAAACAACCCGGTTTTTGTGCTGTAGGGCTCAAAACAGGATTTTTCCTAGAAACCGGATTATTTAGCGCAAGTCTTGCGGCAACAGTATCACAAGGCTGAACCCAACATAGGTATAAGTAATCAAGATGAAATTAGAAAAAGTTATAACTAATCCCATTCAAATTTTCTGTAAATAACTGTTGCAACCTTGCTTCTTTCCCCTACTATCATAGAGGGAACAAACCTAAGAGCTAACCTCAAAGCTGATAGAGCCTTGAAGGTTGCATTAGGAAAAATTATAGATCTTGTTGAATTTTTGAGAGGATTAGTGCATGGCAACTTACAAAGTTACCCTCATCAGCGAAGCCGAAGGAATTAACCAGACCATTGACGTTGATGACGATACTTACATTCTTGATGCTGCAGAAGAAGCAGGACTAGACCTCCCCTACTCTTGTCGGGCTGGTGCTTGCTCCACCTGCGCCGGCAAAATCACAGCAGGCGAAGTTGACCAATCCGACCAATCTTTCTTAGATGACGACCAAATCGAGGGTGGATTTGTCCTCACCTGCGTCGCTTATCCGAAGTCTGACTGTACGATCGAAACTCACCAAGAAGAATCGCTCTACTAAGAAAGGACGCTCCGCGCGATACCCTAAGAAACCCGGTTTCTCGTTTCCAGAATTAAGCTGAAATACGGCAATTATGTTAAGAAACCGGGTTTCTGCGTCTAAGACTGAAACAAAGCCGCCAGCAGTCTGTCACTCTCAGCTATGAATTCCTAGCTATTTGAGCAGATAGCTGACCAAATAATTTTAGATTTTAGATGGCCGATTTTAGATTAACGGTGAAACCGATCTAGAATCCAAACTCTAAAATCTAAAACTTTTACGACTGATATTTAGTCCGCGAAGGCGGACTTTGTTTGTGTAGTGGCGATGATTTAAATCGCCGACTTTAGGCAGAGTCCGATCGACTATTCGCGCCAAAATGTAATGTTATCGCTGAGCGGCACAACTTGAGCGCCGGGAAAATAAAAGCCCAGAATTTGAGATCCGTTCCAGCCCAAATTAGCCAAATTGTAAGAACCAGTCTGACTCATTCCCACCCCGTGTCCAAAACCGCCTCCGACAAAAGCATAACCGTTGAGAGTTTTGTCGGGATTGTAAATGGGTTCTAGGTAAAAAAGCGTGCTGATCGGCGGGTAAAAAGCATTGCGAATTTCGTCTTTGTCGATATCGATGGGGCCCAAGTCAGTTTGAACCTTCATTTTTAAAACTCGACCTGCGGGCGACCTTTCCACCACTTCCACCTGAGTGACAGTTTTCAAATTAGCCAGCGGGTGCTGTTTCTTCTGAAGATACTGTTTGAGAAATCCACCAATCGCTGTCAAAGAAGCTGGTTCGCGCCACCGAAAAGTGTCTTCTTTTTCCTCATTAAACCCTTTTTCCAAACTGATAAAGCGGCGGAAATTGTTTTCGTCAGACAAACTCTGCTTGGACAAATCCCAGACATTGTTAGGGGAATCCACGATCGATCGCAAATATGGACGTTCCGCGCCCTGCCACACATCGTTAAAAGAGGCTGTCACGCCGCCGCTAGACGCGGAATAGAGCGCGTCTACTAGCTGATTTTGATAAGTTAGCACCAAACCAGTCGTTTGGGCGATCGCCTTATCGCTTTGCGGGTAAACCTCGGTCAAACCTTGATAAACTTGGCAGTTAACATCAGCGCACAACTCATAGTTATCCACAGCAAATCGGCGCAAATTTCTCAGGGCGTAGGTTCTCGCCAAAATGGTTTGAGCGACAATCGCAGCGTAAGGCGAAAAAGCCCCAATTTCGTGAGGAACAACACCCCGCAAATAAGTTTCCGTCAGCACTTCATTCACCAAAGTATAAGTGCCGTAAGCATTTTTTTGCAGGCGCAAACTGCCACCATAACGGCGAGTTTGTTGAATAGCTTTTTCTGGTTCAGTAGCTGTCGCTTCTTGGGTAGTTTGTTCCAATACCTCGATCGCATTTTTCCCCGCCGTCACATCCAACTCATTGCGGTTGAAACGAAAGCCGTTTAAAACCCAAAATGCCTGGGGTATTTGTTTTAAAACTTTGGAATCCAAAAAAGCTGTTTTGTTGCCTTGATCTTGCAAACTTTGCAACAGCCAGCGCCGCACCAAAGGAGAGTTATAAACATCTCTTTTCGCCCAAACTTGCCAGCGCAAAGGTTGAGCAATTTCTACTTCTATTCCCTGGGCGCGCCACTGATTGGCGCTGTCTTCCGCACTCTCGAAACTGCGGTGAGAACTGAGTACCACTCGTTCTTCTACTAATGGCGTTTCCAGCGGTTTCGGGGCTATTTCTAACTTGACGCTAGCAGCAGTTTTGGTTTCTATGCCTTGAGGAGTTTTGTAACGCAAAGTTAAGCTGTCGCCCGGTAATGCTTTCAGCGTCAGTTTGTCGGTTGCTTTCGTGCCAAACCGCTGCACTACGCCGATTTTGATGGGTCTATTTTGGGGAGTTTGGGCGTATCCCGCAGCGCTGAAAATGGGTAACAGGCACAATGCGCTGAAAACAGTGCTAGAAATGCAGCTAAACCATTTGTAATTGGGAGTTTGAGGTGCTTGAGCGAACACGGTTATCTGTCTCGCGATAGTTGAAATTGGGGGATTTTTGATTGTACGTTAGCACATTTGGCCGCTGCTATAGGGGAATTGCCGAAGATAAGCTAGTTTAGGTGCCAGAATTTTGTTAAGCAGGTAGGCGCAAATAAACTTTACATCAAGCAATTTTGAGCCATTACCCACCCCACAATCTGATTGCGGGTAATTGAAGGAAAGCGAATTTACCTACTTACTTGGTGTTTCCAATATTGGTAGGCGGCATAAGCTAAGGTGACAGCGCCGGTCACAATGGCTGCTTCATCGACCTCAAATTGCGGGTGATGGAGGGGATAGTTCGGTTTGTCAGTCAGTCCCACTCCTAAGCGAAACATGGTTCCCGGTGCGTGTTCTAGATACATAGAAAAATCTTCCGCGCCGAGGGATGGTTCTGGTAAAATTTGGACGCGCGATCGACCTAAAGCTTCTAAAGCCGCAGTTTCGACTAATTGCGTGAGTTTTGGGTCGTTTTGGACTCCGGGCACGGCGCGCTTGTAGGTGAGTTCGTACTTAGCGCCGTAAGTCCCGCAAACGCTAGAAACAATTTGTTCGATCCAAGCCGGCAGTTTTTCGTGGGTTTCCGGATGCAGCATCGCACGGTTCCCAGCAATTTTACTCGATCGGCAATCACGTTCGGCGCTCGCCCGCCGTTAATTTGCCCGATCGTCAAAACCAGCGGCCTCAAATGATTTTGCGTGCGGCTAATTGCCTGCTGCAAAGTGGTAATTATCTGAGAAGCAATCCAAATAGCGTCGATCGCCTCGTGGGGGCGCGCACCGTGGCCGGATTCGCCCATCACAATCAATTCTATGTCATCTGCCGCCGCCGTCAGTGCCCCGTGGCGGATACCGATGCAACTGCCGGGAATCGTCGGAAAGCTGAAACAAGAAGCGGACGTGAGCGGACAATTTTTCCTCTAGCTGAAACAATATCATTGCTGCGTCCAAACCGACGGTGGTGTGGATGTCGTGGCCGCAGGCGTGCATTACTCCCTCGTTGCGGGAGGAAAATTCTAAGTTTGTGCGTTCTTGAATCGGCAAAGCGTCCATATCGGTGCGAATTGCCAGCCAGCGGGACTCGCTGCTGTTACCTTTGAGTTCGCCGAGCACTCCTGTTTTGCCGATTCCTTCGATCGCGTCAACTCCGCTGGAAGCGAGAACTCCGGCTACGTAGGCGGCGGTTTGAAATTCTTGACCGCTGAGTTCGGGGTGGGAGTGGATGTGGCGGCGAATTTCGATTAAGCGGGGGGCGAGGGTGGCGGCTAATTCTTGGATGCGGGAAGCATGAATTTTGTTGGGGGAAAGGTAAGATATTTAATCAAATACGGTAGCGCAAGTTTCTGATTTTTTACGGGCGATCGATGCGGGTTAAACGCGGAACAATTGCTGTTGTTTGATGGGAATATTTTTTTATGTCCCGAACAAGTTTTTTTATTAACCGCAGAGAACGCAGAGAACGCAGAGAAAGAGTTAGAGAGAAGTTGTAAGGAAATAAAATTTCGCGTTTTGCAGTCTACAACGGGTCTGAAGGATTTGTGTAAATAAAAGAAAAATGGTAAGCTCAAATTTAAGAAAAAAAAGGAGGAGACAAGAGTTAGTGGGAGCATCGGGCGATCGCGCTCATGTAGGAAAGAAAAAAAGGAGAAAAAAATGTTAAACAAGTCACAAAAAAATTTGATAGAGTTACAATTAGAAGAGTTGCAAAACTTTATTTTACATACAAAATATATCATGGAGTGGAAAAGAGGACAAGGGGAACAGTCAAGAAAGAACGGTAGTCAAATCGAATATTTGACGGTTTTGCGAACTTGAGAACCGCGAATTAAGGTAGTAGTGGAAATAGGAGGCGATGGCGCCTTTCGCTGGACTCCCCTAAAAGATGCTTGAATCGCAGCTTAAACTCAAGTTGAAGGCGATCGCAGCCATTTTAGAGTTGTGATTTTTATTTACGCACTGCTTGCTTGCATAGGCTGCTACATACAAGATATTGAGGTGCGGTTTAAGGTACTTGAGGATCGAGATAGGTAGAATACTTTGCTGCTAAATGTTGAGGGTGTATAAACAATGACTGTCCCAAGTTTAAAACTAAAAATTGCTAATAATGATGGGAACCCTTGGTTTCATCCATTGCTGGTCCTAATATGGATAGCCATGGGCACAGTTTTACGCTTTACTAATTTGGCAGATAAGCCACCTTCAACAATTGAGATAGCAACGTTAATTTTTAGTTTGGGAAATAGTTTGCAGACGATACCGCTAGATAGTGCGATCGCGCTTGATACCCTCTTGCAGCCATTACAAGTGAATTCTCAAGCTAATATCACCTCAGTCATCCACAATTTGATGACAGAAAGCACCCATCCTCCAGTTTATTTTGTGCTGGCTCATTTGTGGATGAAACTATTTTCGACCGAAGCGGGTTTAGTTTCTTTATGGGCCGCTAGAGCGCTTCCTGCGATTCTCGGTGTCGCCTCAATTCCAGCTATGTTTTGCTTTGGTTTTGTAGCATTTCGATCTCGTTTAATAGCTCAAATGGCGGCCGCAATGATGGCGGTTTCTCCCTACGGGATATTTATCGCCCAAGAAGCTCGACACTACACTTTACCAGTTTTATTAATTATCGCTTCTTTGTGCTGTTTGGCAATAGCAACTCGCACTATAAATAATCGTAACATTTTACCAATTTGGGCAGGATTACTTTGGGTAGTAGTTAACTGTTCAGGGATTGCAACACATTACTTTTTTGTTCTCGTTGTCGCTGCTGAAGGTTTAAGTTTAATAGCTGTTATTTGGATAAAAAAACGGACAGAGCGCCAGGAAAAATTAGAGTTAGATTCGACTCAAGATTTAACCCTCAGTCCTCAATTACTAATTCCCAATTCTCTATTCCGAATCTACAAGGTTGCTGCGGGTACGTTGGTGGGATGTTTAGTTTGGCTTCCGGCATTGCGTACAGCTTCTAAAAGTGAAATGACGCGCTGGATTTATGAGGTAAAAAACCCGATTGAATTGCTAGAACCAGCACCCAGAGTTTTAGCGTGGATGGTGACAATGTTGGCATTATTGCCAGTGGAAGGAGTATCTTTACTAGCGATTTTTGCCTCTGGTTTGGCATTGTTAATTTTCATGTTTTTTGCTTTGCCAATTTTGATTAGAGGTCTTAAAATTAAGTTAGGAGAATCAGATGGTAGCTTAATTACTCAAGTTTTAGGCGGGTTTATGTTGGGTGCGATCGCCATCTTTTTAGGGATCACCTACATTTTGGGTGCCGATCTAACTTTGGCGGCTCGTTATCAGTTTGTCTACTTTCCCGCTGTTATCATTTTGCTCGCAGTAAGTTTGGCTGTTTGTTGGGAAAATCAATACTTAGAAACAAACAATAAATTAAGTCAATTTTTAAAATTGCCAATTCTAGCGTTAAAAATAGACGGAAGAAAAGCAGTAACAATCATCTTATTAATGGGTTTACTTGGTAGTATGACAGTTGTTTCAAATTTTGGCTTTCAAAAATCCAAACGCCCCGATATTTTAGTTCCCCACATTGTTAAAATACAGTCAGCATCGCCAAAGATTCCTGTTTTAATTGCCACTGTTCGCAAAAGCCACTCAGAAACAAGAGCTATGATGGGGATAGCGTGGGAATTTAAACGTTTATCTAGTTCATCTTTGAGTACAAAGTCTCAACCAAATTATCCTCAATTTCTTTTAGCAAAAAAAGATGGTGATTCTCAAACTGCGACAGATGCACTGCACAAAACTTTAGCTCAAATGCCAAAAATTTTGGATTTGTGGACGATAAATTTTACAGCCTCAGTGGAAGGAAAAGGGCGAAACTGTGCGATTGATTCGCAACCTCAACCCAAAATAGCTGGCTATAAATACCGATTGTATCACTGTTTATAATTGTATAATTGGAGGATTATGACAATTTATTTCTACAGCTTCTATAGCGTTTCTCTGTCTGGTGAGGTACATAAACGATTCCCCTAAATCCTCCTTAATAAGCTATTCGCGAGGTAGAAGTGTCAACCTTAATCCTGTTTCCAATATTGGTAGGCCGCATAGGCTAAGGTGACAGCGCCGATCACAATGGAGGCTTCATCAACCTCAAATTGCGGGTGATGGAGGGGATAGTTGGGTTTGTCAGTCAGTCCCACTCCTAAGCGAAACATGGTTCCCGGTGCGTGTTCTAAGTACATCGAAAAATCTTCCGCGCCGAGGGATGGTTCTGGTAAAATTTGGACGCGCGATCGACCTAAAGCTTCTAAAGCCGCAGTTTCGACTAATTGCGTGAGTTTTGGGTCGTTTTGGACTCCGGGGACGCCGCGCTTGTAGGTGAGTTCGTACTTAGCGCCGTAAGTCCCGCAAACGCTAGAAACAATTTGTTCGATCCAAGCCGGCAGGTTTTCGTGGGTTTCCGGATGCAGCGATCGCACAGTTCCCAATAATTTTACTCGATCGGCAATCACGTTCGGCGCTCGTCCGCCGTTAATTTGCCCGATCGTCAAAACCAGCGGCCTCAAAGGATTTTGCGTGCGGCTAATTGCCTGCTGCAAGGTGGTAATTATCTGAGAAGCAATCCAAATTGCGTCGATCGCCTCGTGGGGACGCGCACCGTGGCCGGATTCGCCCATCACAATCAATTCTATGTCATCTGCCGCCGCCGTCAGTGCCCCGTGGCGGATACCGATGCAACCGCCGGGAATCGTCGGAAAAACGTGCACTCCGAGGATGCCGTCAACATCTTGCATCGCCCCGTCTTTAATCATCCATTGAGCACCTTGGGCAATCTCTTCCGCCGGCTGAAACAAGAAGCGGACGTGACCGGGCAATTTTTCCTCTAGCTGAGACAATATCATCGCTGCGCCCAAACCGACGGTGGTGTGGATGTCGTGGCCGCAGGCGTGCATCACTCCCTCGTTGCGGGAGGCAAATTCTAAGTTAGTGCGTTCTTGAATCGGCAAAGCGTCCATATCGGTGCGAATTGCCAGCCACCGGGACTCGCTGCTGTGGCCTTTGAGTTCGCCGAGGACTCCTGTTTTGCCGATTCCTTCGATCGCCCGGACTCCGCTGGAAGCGAGAACTCCGGCTACATAGGCTGCGGTTTGATATTCTTGGCCGCTGAGTTCGGGGTGGGAGTGGATGTGGCGGCGAATTTCGATTAAGCGGGGTGCTAGGGTGCCGGCTAATTCTTTGATGCGGGGAAGCATGAATTTAGTTGGGGAGTGCGGTACAAGCTGTAGTCAACTAGGTTAACGCATATGTTTGGGGGTGAACAGGGTTACAAGGGGCAAAAGTGCGATCGGGCTTTTAGATAGCAATGCTATTTGGTTTGTGAATAAGATTTTTTTTTCTAACCGCAGAGGGCGCAGAGGACGCAGAGAAAACAGAGAAAAGAGAGTTAGGTAGAAACGGGGAACAAAAGTCAATATTTTAGGTTGAAATGCTGATTTTTAGTTGACGATTTCTGGTTGTGATATCATCAAAGAGTAATTTATTTAACATGATTTTCTATGGTTAGCTTTGGATTTTGGAATGTAATTATTTTAATTTCAGTCGCTTTTTTTCTCAAGTTTAATTGGCGATTAGATAGCGAAAAAGCAGCATGGCAAGATTCTTTGTTTTTAAAACATCCTTCGATCCAAAGGTTGACTCTGTTTTTTCGTCAACCTATTGTTAACTTTATTTTGCAAGCAGTTATTGTATTAGTTCTCACCCGATTTCTCTGTTATACCGGTTGGTTGGTTTACAATCTGACTAATCGGCCCGATCCGCCTTACTGGGATTTTAAGTGGTTTTATGTAGCGAGTAAATTAGCCCATCAGCATTTGAGTCCCTTTAATGTGGAGGTGTTTAACATCGGTTTCTGTAGCATCACAAAAGTGTGTGGGTTTATTCCATCTTTTGTTTATCCACCTAATATCATCCCTCCGCTGTGGTTTTTGGGCTATTTCCCGATGAAGACTGCATTCACAATCTGGACTTGGCTGCATCTTATTGCCACAGGTTTTGTTTTATGGGGAGCGAATATCTTGTTGGACTCGCACTCACGAGCTTTTAGGACTATTTGTAGTATATCAGTTGCATTTCTCTACGGTTTTGTATTCGATCTTCAAGTTGGCAATGTGGCAACTTTTATTGCGGTTCTGCTGTTATGGATGTTTATTTATGCTAGAAAAAATCAGGATGTAATTGCAGGATTTTTATTAGGTATTGCCATTTTTAAACCAACTTTAGTTATATTGTTTCTTCCTTATTTTTTAATCAAAAGACGGTTTCAGGTAGTTTTTATATCTATAGTCACGGTAACTTTTTTGGCAGTTATAGGTCTAGCTGTAACGGGCAATACTTTAACAGGATTTATACAGGATGCGACTCGTGGATTTCCACTCTGGCTCAACGATCCATCGAATAATGCTTATATTTCTATGAGCCGCCTTGATTTAAGGGTTATGGGGCCGAGATTTTTCCCCGATAGTCCCTTCGTGGCGAAGCTATTTTCTAACTTGATAATTCTGTTGCTAGTTGGTTTAGTGAGTTGGTATTTTTACAAAAAACAATCTCGCAATGCTTGGTCAAAAAAAGTTGACTTATCGGAAATGGTGCTAATTTCCACTTTGAGTATTGCTATCAACTATTCTCAGCCAACCAGTTCTGTGATGTTAGCACCGGCGGTGGCTTTTTTGCTGAATGATTTATGTTTTCAGATTAAAAATTGTGCCTTCTCTAGGCAAAGAATGTCGGTTTGGTTATTGGCTGCAGGCTGTGTCATGGTGCAAACCGCTGTGATTCATAGCGGGCTGTTGGTGTTTCTAGCAAAGCGGTGGAACTGGAAGGGGAGGGAATTGCCTTATTTGTTTAAAGTAACTATTTTTTCACTACCGAGTTATGCGATTTTAGGCCTTACGTTAAGTGTTTTAGTCTTAGCGATAACCTATCTTGGTGAAAAACAGGTTGCTGAATTTGACCCTTTGGATCAGGTTTCGCGTTAGAGGAAAAAGAAAACCCAACTCCAACACAAAATAAACGGCCCGACAGGTTGGCAGTTGAGAATGACCCATCAGCGTAGAGATCAAAGGTTAATTGCTGCTGGGTTCATCTTCTGTAGTCTTTTTAGCCAAGTAAGCATCTACAGCTTCAGAGACAATCCGACTTACGAGATTGCTGACTGTCCGGTCTTCTTTCTTGGCCCAATCTTCCAAGACGTTATAGGCGTTTGGAGGAACGTAGCTGGTGACTCGTTTTAGGTTTTTTGCTGGCAAGTTAGGCAACTGGGAATTTACTTCATAAATCGATCGTACTTTCTTTGTACGCCTCTTGCTTAGTGACACACGGTGTGATACCGTGTAATTAGTAAAACACAAAACCCCCACCGGTCAGACTCACGATCGTTCGGTGGGGGCTTGAACTCCCATATTTAGGAGAAACTGTATGATATCACAGCCAAAATCAGTTCCAGAACTGCTCCGGGAAAAAATTCCTGATGTACCTCAAGGTAAGCAACCGATTCGTTTGCTGTTGTGTGGCGTTCCCAAAGCGGTAGACAGCATCGTTAATCTGTTGCACGTTTTAGGTTTTGCAGAAGTTGGGGAATGGAGCCCGCCTCTACCATCGCCGATAGCGGGTGAGGTAATTCGGATTTTAACCCGTTACTGGAAAGAGTAATCTTTGAGGGCGATCGTACTTTTTTTGTGAAGTGCGATCGTCCATTAACTCACTTCCAAAAGTTGGCTCAAAAACTCAATAAAATTTACCAAAGCAGGAACCTGCTGTTGCGTCTGTTCGCTGACCCAATTATTATCAGCAATACTTGTTGTATTAGTCTTCCCAGGTTTGAGAACGCTGACAACAGTAGCAACTAAAGCTTTTTCTCGATCGAAATTTTTCCAGTTTAAAGATTTCCTCTCTTTTTTAGAAAATTCATCTTGATCGGAAAACTCATCTAGATAAGAATCTAGATAAGAATTAGCTCTCTTCATGTACGCGGGATAAGCTATCTCTCCGCAACTGCACAGCAAAGTATCAAGCACACCTTGTGAAACATTATCTGGCAAAACATAGATTCCTGTGCGCGGGCTATTGGTATCTACAACACCAGGGAACTTCGGAAAATTAGGAAAATAACTTCGGAATTTCTTTGCATATGGTTCGACAATGCGATCGGGAGTTGATTTATCGCAATCGGCAACTATCCCGAATGCTGCCAAATTTGTTTGATACTCAGAATTTGCAAATAAAATGTCATCCAAATTAGTCACAAGATTGCTTCCTTCACCTGCATAAATTGCGACTGAGATAGTATCATTAAACAGAATAGAAGGCATATCAAGACGTTTATACAAATTTCCTTTTTTAGGATAAACAGGAATAAACTTGCGCCAGAAGGGGTCTAACTGAGACTCTAATCCTTTCAACTCTTCCCGAAAATCTTTCAAACCCAAAAGCTTGAGAACCTTCCCTGTAAATGCCTGATCGTGGGGTCCTTCTACTCCAATAATGGCGTATTTCACACACGCACCTCCTGACCCAAATCCTCCCGCAATCTTTGCAATCTTTCCCGTTCAATTCTAACTGCTTTAGTTTGTGACTCCCATTTCTCTAAACGATAAAGAACTAAGTCCGTCTCCGCATCGCTAGCATCCAACATCGCATCAATCGCTTCTAAACTGTGCGTCGTTGCAAATAACTGCACATCCATCAGCTTGCACCACTGCACAATCGAAGCAAAGGAACTGCGAAGTGCTTCAGTATGAATTGCTGTTTCTATTTCATCAATTAGTAAAACTCCACCTCGGACTTTTGCCATAGATAAAGCAATGAATAGCAAACGCCGCACTCCATCACCAAAAGCACTTAAAGGTGAAAATCCTAATAATTTATGGTTGATATAGATACTAGGGCGAGGTTCTTCAAGTGACAAAATTTCCAAGTCAATTATTTCTATATCGACAATCTGAAGTAATTTAATTACCTCATTTTTTAATCCCCTTAGTATGGCCTGTGACAGAAGATAGGACTCTAATTTTTCCTGCCTGTGAGAAACAGGTGTTACCATATCAATTGGCAATTCTGGGTAGAAGTGATGTTTGCGGAAATCACCTCTACTCAGCCTTTGATTAGACCATAATTCAATTTTTTTTGAGAATTCACGACCCAAGACACGTGCATCACCTCCTGGTGGATCGCGAAATATTGCTTTGAGTTCTATTTCAGCACCGTGCGAACTCTTATATTCAGTATAGTCATAAGATTCTAGCCAATCTTCAGCACTATCTTCCAGATCTTTTTCTGATTGATATAGCAGTTCCATCTGGTTGTAGATTGCTCTAGATTCTAAAACTTGGAAGCTACCATTCCCAGAAATATAGGTTTCTCCTACGTAAAGAATGGGTTTAGGTACTTCATTTTTTTGAGGAAATAACCATTTGAAAGCATTTAATGGAAGCGTGGGAGAAGCCTTGATTTCTCGACGCTCTGCTGTTTTCAGCCATTCTCCGATATCTAAGGGGCGACAATAGGTTGATATCGCCTCTAAAACGCTAGTTTTACCTGAGTTATTCCCACCAACCAATATGTTGATTTGGCCCAAACCCTGCAAGTTCAAATCTCGCAGGCCTCGGAACCTATGAATGGTTAAATTGTCAAGGTGTTTCATAATTATGACTTGGGCGTATAAGTCGATCGCACTTGCAACTTCTTCAACGGCTTCTCATCCACACCAGACGGCGCATTTGTCAGCAAACAACCAGCCTGCTGCGTCTTCGGAAACGCAATCACATCTATTCAGTGTAATGATACTTACAAGCCACGATCGCAATTTCTCGATCCGTAACTTGGTAAACTAAACGATGTTCGTTATCAATGCGCCTAGACCAAAAACCACTTAACTCGTATTTCAGAGGTTCAGGTTTTCCCAATCCTTCAAACGGTGAGCGGTCTATATCTTTAATCAATTCTACAATTTTGCGATAAATTTTTTTGTCTAATTTTGCCCATTCATTAAAATCTGCAAAAGCAGAAGATTCAAAAACAATTCTTCTGCTCATTGCAAATTCTGTAAGTTAACTTCAACTAAATTTTGCCCCTCTTTAACATTTTCAATAGCTTTTAAAAGTCTATTTTTGTTAACTTCTGATTTTAAAAGATATTCTGTTTCATCACACTCAGAAACAATTATTTCAATCTCTTTATCTCCAAAAGTCGCCTTGATTTGTTCTAAAAAATGATGATTGAGTTCGCTGGCTTTTAAACGATAAACTGTTGACATCGTTTTTACCTATTTTCGATTATGATAATTATAGCGTTTTTAGTCTCAAGACGTGGAATGTAACTATAGCATAGAGTATCAGCGAAAGTTTTGACTCAATGAAAAGTCCAGGACGCAGAATAGTGTCTGTCATGCTGAACAAAACGCAGTGTAGTGAAGCATCCAGCGAGATGCTTCGCTTCTCTCAGCATGACACATCGGCTTTGCCTAAGTCTCGATCGCCTTATGACTTGGGCGTATAAGTTGATCGCACTTGCAACTCCTTCAACTGCTTCTCATCCACACCAGACGGCGCATTTGTCAACAAACACCCCGCTTGCTGCGTCTTCGGAAAAGCCATTACGTCCCGAATAGATTCCTCACCAGCTAACAGCATTACCAACCGATCCAAACCGTAGGCAATGCCTCCGTGGGGCGGAGTTCCATACTCAAACGCATCCAACAAAAAGCCGAATTTATTGTAAGCTTCCTCAGTCGATAAGCCGATCGCCTCAAACACCTTTTCCTGAACTTCCCGCTGATAAATCCGCAGAGAACCGCCGCCGACTTCTGTACCGTTTAACACCAAATCGTAAGCTTGAGCCCTCGCAGTTTTCAAATCATTAATATCGTCAGGATGCGGCGCAGTAAACGGGTGATGCAATGCTTCCAAACGCTTCTCGTCAGCGTTCCATTCAAACATGGGGAAATCTGTCACCCACAGCAGATTCATCTTGTCTTTGTCAATCAATCCCAATTCGTTACCCACGAACAAACGCAATCTATCCAAAGTCTTATTGACAGTTGTCGCGTCAGCCGCTGCGAATAACAACAAATGACCTGGTTGCGCGCCCGTGCGATCGAGCAATTCCTGTTTTTGTGCTTCCGTCAAATTATCCTTAATTGCGCCGATCGTATCAATTTCGCCGTTATCCCGCACCCGAATGTAAGCCAATCCCTTCGCACCCGCTTCGCTGGCTTCCTTAAACAAATCGCCTTTGGGACCCGGTTTAATCCGCACATTAGAAATCGCATCATTCCCGCCCGGAATCGGCAAAACTTTCACAATTCCGCCCGCAGCAACCGCCCCGGAAAACACCTTAAATCCCGAATCTTTCATCAAATCGGAAACATCGACTAATTCCATACCGAAGCGAGTATCCGGTTTGTCGCTACCGTAGCGATCCATCGCTTCTGCGTAAGTCAAACGCGGGAAAGGACAAGGCAATTCAACGCCTTTGACAGTTTGGAAAATATGGCAGACTAAACCTTCATTTAAGGCAATTACTTCTTCCACAGACATGAAACTCATTTCCATGTCCAATTGCGTAAATTCTGGCTGTCTGTCAGCGCGCAAATCTTCATCGCGGAAACAGCGGGCAATTTGATAATATCTGTCAAAACCAGACACCATTAACAATTGTTTGAACAACTGCGGCGACTGCGGCAAAGCATACCATGCACCGGGATTGACGCGGCTGGGAACTAAATAATCTCTCGCACCTTCTGGAGTCGCCCGAGTTAAAATCGGCGTTTCAATTTCCATGAAACCTTCGACATCTTCCAGGTGGCGGCGCATAGCTTTGACAACTTGGTGGCGAAGCTGCAAATTGCGACTCATACGATCGCGCCGCAAGTCCAAATAGCGATATTTCAGCCGCAAATCTTCCCGGACGCTTTCATTTTCCGCCGTCGCCACCTGAAACGGTAACTGTTTGCGAACCGCATTTAACAACTCAATTTCGTCAGCATAAATTTCTACCTCACCCGTAGGCAATTTCGGGTTGAGGGACTCTTCGGGGCGGCCGGTGACTCGCCCGGTAATTTTAAGCACGTATTCGCTGCGCAAAGCCTCAGCCCCGCGATAGGAATCGGGGGTGCGTTCAGGATCGCTGACAATTTGCACGATACCCGATCGATCGCGCACATCCAGAAAAATCACCCCGCCATGATCGCGGCGGCGATCCACCCAGCCGTAAAGGGTGACAGTCTCTCCGATGTGTTCGCTTCGCAGTTCGCCGCAGTAGTAACTTCTCATAATTCGGGGTTGTGGACTAAAAATAAAGCTTTTTAATTATGCAGTATGCCTGAAACTTCTGCTGAATGCAAATGCACGCACGATCGGCATTAGCTTTGGAATTAATTCCAAAGCTAACTACCCTAACAACCCGCTGGGAGTTCCCAACCCCCTGCCGGCCCTTCTAGGAATCCCCGCGATCGCTGTGAGACTTGTCAAAAAACGCCGTCAGCGCGTTCCATGCAGACTTAGCCGCATCCGTCAAGCGAGTGCCGATCGACTCAATTTGCTTCACAATAAGGTGCCAATTCTTTTCAGCTTCCGTGTGAATGTGGTCAACAGCTTGTTCGATGCGATCGCGTTCGATCAATTTATTTTGTTCCACCGCTTCTCGCGCTTGTCGCACTGCTTTCAAATAAGCTTCGCGACTGACTTCGCCGGCATCTTGCACCTGCGCTTGCGCCCGCGTTTTAATCGCATCTACCACCAGCCAATTTTTCTCAGTTTCTTGTTTAATCAGCCTGACTGCTTCTGTGAATCTCTCGTGGGCGAGATCCTTATTTTCTTCGATAGCCCCGGAAGCCTTATTCACAGCTTTTAAATAAGCTTCGCGGGTCAGTTCGCCCGCTGCTTGCACTTCGGCGGTGGCGCGTTTTTTAATTGCTTCAAACAGCGCCGCAGTTTCTGCGACCGCCTCATCAGTCGCGTCGGGCATCTCTTTTTTGACGAGATCCGTCGTTTCGACTGTTGCCTCTAAAATTGGTTCTTCGGTTACTTTTGGATCTGTCATATCAATCTTCTCCTTTGGTAGCAAACATTTTCAAAAAATCTCACAGTCCCTGGATGCAGACTTTGTAGGTGTAGCGCCAGATTTTATTCGGGCCTTTAAGAATAACTCGGCAATTATTGTTCCAGCTTCATCAAATTTTAAATCTGCGCTTCCGCAGTCGAGCGGTTTCAGTTCTATATTAGATTATATCTACCAAAGTTGAGTTCGTGTGTAGGATACCGCCAACTTGCAGGTACGGTTTAGCGAACTTAAATTTTTAATAAATCGCTCAGCCTCAAAAAACACACACCAATAAAATTGATTTCTCAATACTATAAAAATTGCAACTTTCATACTGCCAATTTTATAACTGCAAATCTTCGACCTCGCTCAAATATAACAAGTGGTGACATCTTTGAGCGTGCAGTAAAGATTGAGGAAATTCGTACTGAGATAGGAGGATATCTTCGAGCGCAACTTTCATTTGATTGGCGCAGATATGTGGCGGCACTTTGCCCGTGCCCGTACCCATGCCGGGAATAGCGATAGTTTCAATGATATGTTTGACTGGCGTTCCGTCTGGGACTGTGCCAAATTTGACGAGAGTTAAAATAGCCCTGGTTGCTAGATAGACATTTACTGTCTCTCTTAAAACTGTGGGAACGCGCATGATAGGGGCAGCTATTAAATAGGGAATTTCAGCATGATCGGTGTCTACAACTTCTGCTACTCCTACTAAGAGTTCCCCGTGATGGCGAGTCTGAATTAGTTTTTGCAGGCGTTCTTGAACCTGACCTCCAAAATATTCCGAAATTTCTAAATCTAAACCGTCGTCCATGAAACCAAAACTATTCCCCGGACTAACAATAGCATCGCATTTAACATCGAACATTGAGCCGCGGTGTATCTTTACATTTTCCATATTTCCGCAAGTGCTTTCCCACGCTCTAACTAAATCATCATCTACGGCGACTAGCACAATTTGCATAAATACTCTCTATAGGTTTTAATTAAGAATAGCCAGAGCGATCGCCAATTTAATCATACAATACTTTACATAAGTCCGCTGAATCTAAAATTCATCTCAATATCAAGGAGCAAATATTTAATAGCTGTATGCTGCAAGACCCGAATCTGCGCCATCCGATCGCAATTAGTTTAGGTGCCGTTGCCGGCGCTTTGAGCCGCTATTATATCACCTTGTGGTTTGCCAGCCGTTTCGGTACGGCTTTTCCCTACGGAACTTTTTTTATTAACATCACTGGTTGCTTGGCTATGGGATTTTTTATTACCCTCGCTTTTGAACGAGTTCCGACTATTCCGTCGGAAGTAAGGTTAATGGTAGCAACGGGCTTTTTGGGTGCTTATACTACTTTTTCAACTTACGGTTTAGAGACGAATGTCTTGTGGCGCGATCGATATTACAGCATCGCCGCTTCTTACTGGGCTGGCAGTGCCATACTCGGAGTAATCGCCGTTCAGCTAGGCATCATTCTAGCACGAATTGGCAAATAGATAAAATCGGTTTGTGCAAATAATACCAGTTAGAAAAAAGAATGCAACTGTAGGCAAACTCTCCACCCATACAGCATCAGTCAGTCGATTTTAGATCGGGGTTGCGGACAAAAACGATGACATCTTTTGAACACAAGTTCCCTTAACCTAATACAGAGATGGTTTTTAACGGGGTTGCTACCCTGTCAGGTTTAAGTGAAATGATGTTTACTGCATGGTGTTTTCCTGGTGAGGGGCTAAAGTCTTCAAGCAGTTTGCCTATCTTGTTTTCAGTTTACTCTTTCTCGGTTGAGTTCACGTTTAATCAATAATACTTCTGGCGATCGGATATCGCTGTTCTCAAAAGAACAGTTAACGATTTAAACAGCGTTTGGTGCGTTTATTCTCGTACATAAGTTGATCGGCCTTTGCCACCAATTGTTCTAATGAAAAGTCATTATTGAAATCCCCAGCCTGCACCCCTAGACTTATTGATAGTAGATAGGCTCGCTCGTGCTGTCGATTAAAGCTATCAATATTAGCTTGCAGCCGATTATAAAAATTATATGAATTTCCAGAAAAAGTAGGAACAAATAAAGCAAATTCATCTCCTCCCAGTCGAGCCACAATATCTGAATCACGAAAAGTTTGCTTCAATATTTGAGCTGCGTCAACGATTACTCTGTCTCCCATCTCGTGTCCGAAAGTGTCGTTAATCTTTTTCAAACCATCTAAGTCAGCAAATAAAATATAGTAGGAGGTTTGCGTGCGTCGAGCAATTTTTAGTTGTTGATCTGCTAGTAAAAAGAAGCCCCGTCGGTTGTATAATCCAGTTAATTCATCCGTCAGGGATAGCTGCCTTACTTCTGCCTCTGCCCTCAGACGTTCCTGGATTTCCTGTTCTAAACGTTGATTTTGTTCGATCAGTTGTTGGTGTTGCTGTTGAATGAGTAATTGATTCTTTACCCTCAGCAGCACTTCCTGCTCTTGAAAAGGTTTAGTGATGTAATCTACACCACCCAATTCAAACGCCCGTACCTTGTCTTCGAGTCGTTCTAGCGCACTGATAAAAACGATCGGAATCTGAGCAGTAGCTTCAGATGCTTTCAACTGTTGGCAAACTTCGTACCCATTCATTTCAGGCATATTAATGTCAAGTAAAATCAGATCCGGAGAGTTGCGGCGAACACCTTCGAGAGCCATTCTACCGTTGAGTGATTTGCGAACAATATAGCCCTGTGACTCTAGGATTTTGGCTAACAACCGCAGATTGTCTGGGGTATCGTCCACGATCAGAATATTCGTTTGGGCAGCAAGTTTAAGTAAAGTCGCCATAATCTTCTTTCTAAAATTGGGTGAGAGTTGCGATCGCTTCCAACTGGAAGTTATCAACCAGCGATATCATTGCTTCAATGATATCTTGTTTCTCCTTGGGAATTTGAGCTATGAGTTGATATAGCTTGCGATCGCTGAGATCGAGTGCTGCTTCATGGACTTGTGCAATCCATTCGATAGGCATAGTTTTCAAATCTTCTGGAGTCAACGTCTTTGGTAGTAAAACAGATGACTCTCGGAGAACTTTTTCAGCGTAGCAGTAGCGGACACCCAAGTGAAAAGCTATTTTGTCGAAAAGTGTGGCTTCACTAAACGGCTTGGTAATGTAGTCATCGCAACCCGCTTGCAGACAGGCGTTGCGATCGTCTTCAAAAGCTAATGCAGTCAGAGCAATGATGCTGGTCATGTTTCCTTTGTCATTTATCTTAGGCTCAGAGTTGTCTGCTGATAACGACTGACTAATGACTGATGACTCTTGCGCTCGAATCTGTCTCGCCGCTTCATAACCATCCATGACAGGCATTTGAATGTCCATCAAAATCAGGTCTGGATGCCATACTTGCCAACGGGCGATCGCCTGTGCCCCATTCTCAACCGCACACACCTCAAACCCAACTGACTCCAGCAGTGTCACCAGCAATTGCCGATTTTCTGGAACGTCTTCTGCGACTAGAATTCGGTACATCGGTTGCCCTAATTCCAGCCCGATAACGAGATCGGCTTCAGCCTCTTCTAAATCAAGGGACTCCGGTAGAGCCAAAATAACTTCGCAGGTAAAAGTCGATCCTTGATTCAGGTTGCTTCGGACAGTGATATCCCCTCCCGTCAGACGAGCAAACTGACGACTGATAGACAGTCCTAAACCCGTTCCCTTTGCATGACGACCGCAATCGGTTTGCATGAAAGCTTCAAAAATAGATTCTAAATCTGAGGGCGCAATACCAGATCCGGTATCCTCAACCTCAAAATGCAGGGTAATTGTTTTTTTAATATCGCATAGATTATAGGGAACAGAAATAGGCAGCGTCCAACTGGTTTGGTTGATGGTGTCTTCGCCTTCGCTTAGGGTTCCCGATGGCATACCGTCTGATGAAAAAGCTCGTCCCCGCAGCGCAATCTTTCCTGTGGTTGTAAATTTGATCGCATTCCCTAGCAGATTAATCAAAATTTGGCGAACTTTGGCTTCATCACCGCAGACATAGCGCGGCACAGTAGCATCCCACTCTGTACTCAGATTCAAACCTTTTTCAGAAGCTTTGAGGAGGAACATATCGTTAATAGAAAAAAGCAGCCGATGCAAATCAAAACAACTTCGATTCAGTACCAATTTGCCGGCTTCAATTCTGGACATTTCCAAAACGTCATTGATTAATGTCAGCAGGTGTTCTCCACTGCGACTAATGATACCTAAATGCTCTTGAAATTCAGATGGAATATTAGGACTGCGGTTCATAAGCTGGGTAAATCCCAGAATGGCATTCAGCGGCGTTCTGAGTTCGTGGCTCATCTTGGCAAGAAACTGGCTTTTGGCGCGGTTAGCGATCGCAGCCCGCTCTGCGGCTTGTTCTAGGGCAGCTTGTGAAAACTCCAGCACTGCCAGCATCAGGATGTTTCTCATTTCGGCGGCTGCTTCTAACTCCACCGCCTGCCAAGGATAAGACATTTCCCGCACTGTCTGCCTCCACAGTTCAAACGACTTCCGGGGACACAAGTGCATTGCTCCAATTTCATCGACTGTGACGGCATCCTGTGGATTACCTGCCCAGTTTACGGTTTGAATTTGTTCGGGTCGGAACCAAAGAATGTGGTATGACTTTTCTTTGACATAGCTCAGCAAGATTGAGATTGCTAAAACACCGCTGGCTTGGTCTTTGAATTGCTTCGCTTGGGGATACAACTGATAGAGAGAAGCTGTTGCAAACACTCGTTCCTGGTTGTGTTGCGCCAACCACTTTACAAACTCCTCTATCTCTGATTCAGATGGTGTTTGACCCACCAGTGTCAGACGACCATCAAGTAGGATGGCTGCGCCTTGAGCATCAACCAAATTTAGCAGTTGAGAGGCATTTCGAGTCAATACCTGTTCGATAAAATTGGACTCTCGCTGGAATGCCTGCTGAAGTTGATCCTGAATAGTTTTTACTTGCTTTCGGTAAACATTCAATTCTTTTTCTTGCTGATGCACCAGTTCGATCGAGGCAAATTGTCCTAAAAACTCACAACTTTTGCGCGTTTCGTAATTCACCAATCGCGGGCTGTAATGGTGACAAGCAATTAATCCCCAGAGACGCCGATCGTCAATTAACGAAATTGTCAGCGACCCGGCGACTCCCATATTCTGCAAATATTCGATGTGGTAGGGCGAAACTCCCCGTAACACACAATCAGCCAGATCCAGGGGTGTATTGGTGAGGGGATTGTTAGTAGGAATTAGGGGGGCAGGTGTGTAATTGATATCGGGAATTTGGCGCACCCAGTTGCGGTAAAACAATTTGCGGGCGGGTACGGGAATATCGGTCGCCGGATAATGCAATCCCAGATAACTTTCTAAATGGCTTTCTTTTTCTTCTCCAATCACCACCCCATGATTGTCGGCTTCAAAGCGGTAGATCATGACGCGATCGAACCCGGTCATCGCTTTCACTTCTTTGGCAAGGGTTTGAGCTAAATCGGAAAGGTTGGTTGCGCTGCGAAGTTTGAGGATGGCAGCTTGGAGGCGATGATAGAAGTGGACTGAATGAGTTTTGTTGGTGGTCAGTTGAGATTCGAGTTCCAGAATTAACCCATCTCCTGTCCGATGCAGCGTGCTTCTAAAGGTCTGAGTTTTCCGACCCCGATCTACCTGGGCAATTCTCCGGTGTGTTTTTAGCTCAAACGGATTATGAATTTCTAGGTTATTTTCGCTCAAATATTCGGCAATCCGTTGCACTTGAGCGCGGGAAAATAACCGCTGTAAGGGCTGACCCAGCAATGCTTCTGCGGCTATGCCAAAAAACAGTTTTACATTTTCACTCACTTGTAAAATCTTGAGGTTAGCTTCTTGCAACTTCAAAACTATTCCATAAGGTTGAATATAACCGGGAGCATACACTGATTCATCGCTGCACTGCTCTAAAGTTGTCAATTCTAAAGGAGTGAGTGAGGGTGGTTTCGTAGCAATTGGTATTTGCATTTTAAAGTAAGTAATTCTAAAAGTTAAAAAATTGTCAATTGTGGATTTTAGATTTGGGATTTTGGATTGAAGAATTTTCCTATCCCCCACTCAGGTTGGGGAATTGCCGTGAATTAGCTGAAGAATTTGCTCAAATTGATACTGGTTGGCAAGTTCAGTCAGACGGTTAGCAAGTTGAGCGAGTTCTGGGGAGAGTTGAGATACAAGTTCAACGATCGCCCCATCGTCTCCACATACAGCATTCTCCTCCAATTGAGCCAGCCATGCTTCTGGTAATGTTGCCATCAGTGTTGGAGCGAGGGCATCTGAAACGGGACAGATCGTACAGCAGAGGTATGTTTCCTCTTTCTCATGCACTGTTCCTTCTTTCTGGTATACATACTCTAAGCCTAGATATTCCGCCATCTTGAGAAATAGCGTATTTTCTCGGAAGGGTTTGCTGATGTAGTCGTTGCAGCCAGCAGCGAGGGCGAGGGTGCGATCGCTCTGAGAAGCCTGTGCTGTGAGTGCAATAATGATGCTGGTTTGTCCGTGTTCCATTGCCCGAATTTTTTTAGTGGCTTCGTATCCATCTACCAAGGGCATTCTGATGTCCATCCAGGTGAGGTCGGGTTGCCATTCAAGCCATAGCTGGATTGCCTCCTGTCCGTTGGTAGCTTCTCGTACCTCCAATCCTAATTGTGTCAGCAATCTGACTATCAACAGGCGATTTTCGGCGCGATCGTCAACTACCAAAATGCGACGGTGGGGTTGACCGGGAGCCAGCCCTATCACGATGCGATCGTGCTGTTCGGATGTGAGGTTAACTCCACTGGTGGGAGTGATGGGGAAAGTAAAGGTAAATGTAGTTCCCTGTCTTAAAATGCTACTAACAGCAATTTCTCCGCCCACGAGTTCTAAGAGTTTGCGACTAATGGTCAATCCTAACCCTGTGCCACTTACCGATTGCTTTCCAGCTTGGGCTTGCACGAACGCATCGAAGATAGTATCAATTTCTTCGGGTGCAATCCCTACACCCGTGTCACTCACTGCAAACTGGAGAATAGTCCGAGTTGTGAATGCTACTTCTGTAGTGGGAGCCTTGATGCTGACGCGCAAAGTAATGCTTCCCCGCTCGGTAAATTTAATCGCATTACTCAAAAGATTGAGCAAAACTTGGCGCAGTTTTTGAGCGTCGGCAAGAATAAATTGGGGAACTTCGGGAGCAATCTCGAAACAAAGGTCAAGTCTTTTAGAACTTGCTCGTTCTGCTAACATATTTCGCAGGTTATGTAGCAGGGCAATTAAGTCAAATCCACTTTCTTCAATTGTGCAGTGTCCTGATTCAATTTTTGAGAGGTCTAAAATATCATTAATCAAACTCAAGAGATGGTCGCCACTGCGACGAATGGTTTGTAGGTCTTCTTGCTGGTTGGGAGTGAGGGAAGGGTCATGGGTCATTACCTGGGTAAATCCCAGAATTACGTTGAGGGGTGTGCGGAGTTCATGGCTCATATTGGCGAGGAAGATACTTTTCGCCATGTTTGCTGATTCTGCAGCTTCCATTGCTTGTCGCAGTGCTATTTCTTTTTGTTTGCGATCGCTGATGTCTTTGTGTGTTCCAATCATCCGTAAAGGCTTACCCTGTTCATCATAGGCAACGACTTTCCCGTAGTCAGCGATCCACTTCCATTCCCCTGACTTGCAACGCACGCGATAATCAAAGGCATACTTAATTGAGCTATCTTGCAAGTGACTGTTCAGATACTCAAAAACCAAGAATTTATCATCAGGATGAATCATCTGCTCCCAGACCTTCAAATCCATCACCAACTCACCCGGCTGGTAGCCCCGCATTTCCTGGTAGTGGGAACTCAGGTAAAATTTTCCAGTTTTAATGTTCCAATCCCACAGTCCATCTCCAGAGGCTTCTAGTGCTAGCATTAAGCGTTCCTCACTCATTTGTAAAGCTGTTTCAGCTTGATGTTGTTGCGTCAGATCGATCGCCACACCACCGACTAGCAGTTGTCCAAATAAGTCGGGAATGAGAAATTTGTAAACGAGAAAATCACCCAGCGTTCCATCTCGACGGGGCGCAACCTCAACCGTTTCAATTACCTCCTGGGTTTGAATAACCGCTTGGATATTGTCGAGAAATTGTTGGGCGACGGCGCCAGAGTAAAGTTCACAAATGGATTTGCCAATCAGATCGTCAGTGGGTAACTCGAAGGTATGGAGATAAGTCTGGCTAGCATAGAAAATTACACCTTTTTCATCGGTAATCCAGGCAGGGGCAGGGCTATGATTCATGAAGGCTTGGAAGCGAGCTTCACTTTCTCGGAGTGCCTGTTCTGCTTGTTGGCGTTCCGCTTCAATGCGTTTGCGATCGCTAATATCCCGGCAGATACAGAAGTTCATCATTTCACCTTCTAATTCTACCCGATCCAAGCTAATTTCTACATCATAAACTGAACCATCCTTGCGGCGATGTCGCGTCTCAAACAAAGGAACAATCTCTTCTGTATTGAGCATGATTTGTAGTTCTTCCTGCGTCCATTGAACATCCCAATCAGAGACATTCATATTCAGGGTTTCTTCTAAGCTGTAGCCCAGCATTCTAGCAAAACTAGGGCTGGCTTCGATCGCGTTTCCGCGCCGATTTATGACAACAACACCGTCCCTGGAAGTGTTAAAAAACGTTTTAGTCCGCAGGAGTTCCTGTTCTAGTGCAAGTTCGGCTTTTTTGCGATCTGTAATATCTTTCATGAAGCAGTAATGCCCTAAAAATTGATGCTGTTCGTCGTAAGTTGAAATCATAACGACTTGTTTGTAAAAAACCGAACCATCTTTACGAACCCCTTTCGTTTCAACTTCAACTCTGCCCTCTTGCACCATCAGCCAATAAGCTGCAACCAGTTTTTCCAACTCATCGGGAGCTACGGTCTTTTCCCAGGACATCCCCATCATTTCTTCTGGGTGATAGCCTGTCATGTCAGCATAAGCTTTATTGACATATAGGTAACGCCCTTGTACATCCAGTTGGGAAATGCCGGCCACCGCATTTTTCATCACCTCACTCATTTCTCTAAGCTCTGCTTCTGCGTGTTTGCGATCGGTGATATCTTCTGAAAAACAAAGTAGGTACTGGAACAGATGCTGCTCGTCGCAAATGGGAATCTTCACAGTATGTAGCCAACGTTTGCCCAGACTATGACTGTCAATGAGTTCTTCAGCAATATCCTCAGTCTTACCTTTTTCAAAAGCTTCTCTATCCTTTTGCTCAAAAAAGATAGCCTGTTCTATTGGGAAAAAATCAGAGCCACTTTTGCCGATCGCTTGTTCGGCTGAGATGCCAAATAACCGTTCGCTGGTTTTATTCCAAAACTGAAATACGCCCAATCGTTTAGGATCTGCGTCCTTAACAAAAATTGCAATCGGTAGATGATCCAGCAGTGCTTGTAAGAAGTTGCGAGTTTTTTGGATTTCCAGCTCTACTTTTTTGCGCTTGCTAATATCAATAAACGTAACTACAACTTGTGCAATTTGACCGTTTCGATCGAACTCCGGGAAGGCATTAACTAATAGCCAAACACAATTATCAATTTCTTTGTTAATTCCTAAAACATAATTTTTCAGGGAACTTCCAGTGGATACAACCTGATTTACCGGATATTCCTCTAGGGGCATAACGCTGCCATCTTCCTGCACAAAATGCCAGGCCGGAGAGATCCCTGTTTTTCCCAGCATTTGATCCATTGAAAGCCCTAGTAATTCACCGGCCTTTTCATTACATAATTGGATGCTGGTATCTGTCGCATGAATCACAAAACCCGCATTTAAGTTATCGATCAATTGCCGATATCTGGCTTCGCTTACCTGTAAAGCAAATTCAGCTTGCTTGCGCTCGGTAATGTCGGTGTGAGAGCCAGCCATCCGAATTACATTACCTGCATCATCCCAAAGTGCCTGACCGCGATCGAGCATCCATTTGTAGGAACCATCTTTGCAGCGAATGCGATGTTCTGTGATATAGAAAGGAGTTTTCTTGGCAAAATGGTCTTGAACGGCTTGCATCACCCATCCCAAATCATCGGGATGTACCAGATTACCCCATACGTCTACAAGGTTTTTGATTTCGCGGTCTTCATAGCCCAAGATTTCCTTCGAGCGACTAGACAAGAATATCTCGTTGGTTTGAACATTCCAATCCCAAATGCCGTCATTATTCCCGCGTACAGAAAGTTCCCAGCGTTCTTCACTTTGACGTAGTGCTGCTTCTGCTTGTTTGCGGTCAGCAATATTCCGGGAAATCTTTGAGGATCCAATTATATTCCCTGTTTCGTCTTTAATGGGGGAGACACTCATCGAGACATCGATTAATGTTCCATCTTTCCTTAGCCTCTTTGTATCGTAGTGTTCGATGCGTTCTCCTCGCTGGATTTTGGTGAGAATTTCGTTTTCCTCATTTCGATAGTCTGCGGGAATCAGTTTTGTCCCTGATTGCCCTACTATTTCGACTGCTGTATAGCCAAATATTGTTTCTGCTCCTACATTCCAACTTGTAATTACACCCTCTAAATCTTTGCTGATAATGGCATCTTCCGAAGACTCAACGATCGCAGCTAGTCGGGCGATCGCAATTTCTGCCTGTTGTCGCTGGTGAATTTCCCATTCCAACTGGCGATTTGCTTTTTTGAATTGATGGACTTCGCGATAACTAACTTGTGCGAGATACACGACTGACATCAGCAGCCACACTAAAATTAAGCCACCAATTAACACAACTATTGGTAAATTAAAATTATCCTTTTCTACTAAATCTAAATTGCGATCGATATCTAGTCGCCACTCTGCACTATAGGCTCTTATTACAACTGTTTTATGCAGTGAATAATGAGATGAAAGCTCTTGACCGTAGATTAAATTTGTGCCATCATATATAGCCACATTGTACCCAGGAGGCACTTTTAAAATACTGTCAAATAGAGTTTGAAACTTAAAAACTCCGACAATAAACCCATCAAACCGCTCCCCTACAAATAAAGGAAAACTTGCTAGAAATCCTTGACCCCCTTGAACGAGTGAAATTTTGCGAGTTAACATAGGTTGACGCAAATCACGAGCCACTTGCAAAGTGATTTTGCGACGCAGTTCCCGATTAAGATCTAGGTTTTGCGCTGCCTCATTCCCAGCCAGCGGCACAACCGATCGCACTTTAAATGATCGATCGACTAATTCGATCGCCTGATAACCGTAGAAATCCTTTACATAAGCCTCTGCATCGGCTTCCCAAAGAGCCAATGGCGTACCGCCATCGGCTTCCCAGCGATTCGCCATTTGCCGAAGTGTCAGCACTCGAATTGATAATCCTTCGCTCAGTTGTGACTGAATCGCATTGGCTTGCTGCTGAATTAACTGCTCGATGTGAATTTGTCTGTTGATGGTTAGCTGTTGCCACGTAAGTAAAACAGCAAGAGAAGCCAGCACCCCAAGCAGAAGAGGTAGCCATCTTTTAAATCGTGTTTGGCATAAGGTTATAATCAGGTTGAGTCTAGTTGTAGCCATAAATTAACGATATATTAATAGATTTATCTGCAAATTTTGGGGCAAAAATTGTGTAATTTTATGATGCTAACGAGCCAAATTTTAAGCGTTAAAAGCAGTTCGCCTTCGGACAATTTCTAAACAAACTCGATCGGTTCTAAATAGAACTTTTAAATTATACCGAGCGATAATCTTATTCCTTAAGCCCTAGATATATCACTAAATTTAGAAAGAGCGCTGAGCTACATCTGTTCAGATTGTAAATAGACATTGTTTGCCAACATTGGCTACAAAACCAGTAGATTTGATGCTGGTGAACGTGACGGAGCATTTGATTCGAGCAGCAGGGGCAGTCTGTCATAAAGACCTATATCTTAACTAAGGGGGTATTTAACTCTTGTTGCAAAGTGCTGTAAACACGGTCGAAGCACCAAGAACAATACCCTAGAAAAAACAAATAAAGATTTGGTAAGGAATACAAAATGCTTAAGGAAAAGATACAAGTTTAAACATTCTGTAATAATATTAAGAGCGCAGAGAATTTTTATCCCACAATACGCACATTATTACGCACCTTGTAATGTTACATCTGTTTTTTGACAATTCTACACTATTCAGATAAAGCTTTTGAGGCTTATTCCTACATAAAATAGTTTTGCTGTTCCCCGTTCCCTCTGCCCTGTTCCCTGTTCCTTAATTTGATCTAAGAGTCTAAATCCCAGCCCAACACCTTGGCAATTTTAACACAAAGCATAGCTGGAGCGAGGGGATTCACTATCACTGCTGGCAGGTTATATTGTTGGAACCAGCTTTGCTGTAAATAACCCCATTTCGGTACGTAAATTAGTATCACAACTGGAATTCTTTGGGTTGGGGGTTGTTTTCTTAGTTGTTTGAGAAATCGCACTCCATCTATTTCGCCGACGGCAACTTCCAAAATAATGGCATCTGGCTGAGAGAGTATTGCTTGTTGCACGCCTTCTAAAGTAGAATTAGCAACTCGCAGGTTCCTACCTGCAAAAGCGGTTAAATAAGCTTGTATTACCTCCTGCATCTTGTTTTTTCCTGAATAAATAAAATTATTTTGGTTACCGTAGCCACCACTAATAAACCATTGATTTATTTCGGTATTCTATATCATAGTTGACAGCATTGAATAGCTGAAGAACATTTATTTACTGTCTGATTGGGAGCTGACAGTGCTGTTGGTACTACAGCCAATTTATCTCAATCCCCGCGATTTTGAAGCAGGAGCGTTGGTAAATCAAAGGGGAACGGTTGCCGGGGCTGTTTTGGGTTGATTTAGATGCTTTAGGGCTGATTGGGGCTGGCTATGGGGATTTTCCCTTTATTACCTTTAAGGCCGCCCAAAAACGGATACAAGCCTCCGACTCCTGTTGTGGAGAGCTCGAAATTTTAGACTTTTGTTCAAACTCCCAGATTCATCTGTGGAGTAAATCTAAAATCCTTCGACTCAGCGCTTACACCCAAGCCTCAAATCTCAAATCGACTGACTTTCACAGAAGCGCGATCGCATTTGACAGCCAGATTCCGCTATTTTACGCTTGGGCGATGGGAATTTATGCGATCGCAGCCCTGATTTTTGGGCGGCAAGTTCGATCGCATCAGCATCTCGGCCCTGATGTTTGCAGTGATTTTTTCTTCACTGTTTGCCCCATTGGTATTCTTCGGAAACGGGCAGGGGGCATTGCTAGAAATGATTTTATGGGGTATAGGTATGGGAGCCGAGGAATCGACTTTGAAAGCCGCCGTAGCTGGACTCGTGCCTGCCAACAAAATAGGTTCCGTCTATGGGATATTTAACACAGGCTATGGCTTATCATGGTTTCTGGGCAGTTTGGCGATGGGAATTTTGTACGATCGCTCAATTACTTAGCTGGTTGTATTTTCAGTTGCGCTCCAACTCGCTGCTATTCCCGTCTTGTTCCTGGTGAAAAAGCGATCGTTTGTCACAGAAAATTGGCCAATACTCGACAGTCATACCATTTTCGATTTTCGATTTTTGATTTTCGATTGAGAATGACTGACTGCATCATGGTTTGGGGCTTGCCTGCCGTTGCATTATTTGACGAAACTGGTATCAATTAGCTGTTATCCGTTGTCAGTTTACCAGAGTTTTTGACGGCTGATTAATGACTAATAACTAAAATTAAACAAAACATAGGAGGTTGAGTTGTGATAGTTAAAACAGCAACAGAGTGCCTCATCACCTTAGAAGGCGTTAGCAAAGCTTACCAGCAGCCCAACGGTCAAAAAATCTCTATTTTAGAGCCAATTAATTTAGAGCTGCGATCGGGCGAAATAGTAGCTTTGCTCGGGCCTTCCGGTTCGGGTAAATCAACATTAATGCGGATGATTGCCGGACTTATCCCGCCCAGCGGCGGTCAAGTTCTTTACCACAATCGTCCTTTAGTCGGCTTAAATCCTGGGGTGGCAATTGTATTTCAAAACTTTGCCCTTTATCCTTGGCTGACGGTACTAGAAAATGTAGAATTAGGCTTAAAAGCTAAAGGAGAAGTGGCAGAAACGCGCAGGCAAAAAGCCTTGCGTATGATTGACGTTATTGGTTTAGACGGATTTGAAAATGCTTATCCGAAAGAACTTTCCGGCGGAATGCGGCAGCGGGTGGGATTTGCTAGAGCTTTGGCGGTGGAACCCGAATTGCTTTGCATGGATGAACCATTTTCAGCTTTAGACGTGCTGACGGCAGAAAACTTGCGGTTTGAGTTATTAGATTTGTGGCTAGAAAAGAAGATTCCAACTAAAGCTGTTTTAATCGTAACTCACGGGATTGAGGAAGCGGTAATTTTAGCCGATCGAGTTGTAGTCTTGGGTCGCAATCCGGGGCGAATTCGCGCCGAATTGACAGTGACTTTGCCGCACTACCGCGATCGCAAAACTGCGGAATTCCAAGCTCTCGTAGACCAAGTTTACAAAATTCTCACCAATCCTGACTTGAGCGACGAAACAGTGACAGAACCTGCTGAAAGTGCCGCTGCTGTGTCTCAAACTCAACCCCCTCAAAGCGCTAAATACCAATCTCTGCCGCAGGTGCGAACCGGTGCGATCGCAGGTCTGTTGGAACTCTTGGAAGACCGCAAGGAAAAAGACCTCTACCGCCTCGGTCAAGAATTAATGTTAGAGGTTGACGACATTTTGCCGATCGTGGAAGGAGCAAAATTAATGGATTTTCTGGTAATCCAAGAAGGCGACCTCATTTTAACTCCTGTTGGCATTCAGTTCATTGCCGGGGGAATTGACCAGCGCAAACAAATTGTTCGCACCCAAATTCTCAGTAATATTCGCCTCGTACAGCAAATTTCTCTAATGCTTCAGGCTAAGCGCAATCACCGCATTTCTGAAGAATTAATTTTGGATATTCTAGAAGCCCACTTTAGCCCCAAAGAAGCAATGCGGCAATTGAAAACTGCTATTGACTGGGGTCGCTATGCAGAGTTATACAGTTACGATGAACCGGGCGGCGAAATCTTCTTAGAATCAGAAGATAAAGCTGAGTAGTTAGTGGTTAGCTGTCTGTTGAATGTTGACTTTTGTCTCTTTTCATTAGTTACCAATGCCCGATGCCCAATTCCCATTCCCAATAACTAATTATTATGACAAGACCTCTAACACCCGCCAATAAAACTTTAGAAAGGTCAGCTTGGACTTGGCAAGACGGCTTGCTGATTCTAGCAATCTTCTCTCTAATTTTGGTCATTGTCCAAACAGCTTCTCAATTCAGCAGTGACTACAACCCAAATTTTCAAATTGAGACTACGCTAAATGTCTTGCCAGCATATACAGCCCAGAGTCTTTTACGCATGGCAGCAGCCTATTTGTTATCCCTGCTGTTTACCCTAGTTTATGCTTATTCTGCTTACCGCTTTCCCCTCGCAGCGAAAATTTTAATTCCCTTGTTAGACATTTTGCAGTCGATTCCAGTTTTATCTTTTTTGCCGGGAGTTGTTTTAGCGCTAGTTACTTTATTTCCAGGTCAAAGAATCGGCGTAGAACTCGCATCGATTATCTTAATATTTACTGGGATGACTTGGAATATGACCTTTAGTTTCTATCAGTCGCTTTCCGGCATTCCGCGAGAACTTAAGGAAGCTGCTCAAGTTTATCGGCTCAATGCTTGGCAGCAGTTCTGGACGTTAGAATTGCCCGCTGGTGCGATCGGACTGGTGTGGAACAGTGTCATGTCAGTAGCGGGCGGCTGGTTCTTTTTGATTGCGATCGAATCTTTTACTTTGGGTGACAAAAACTTTAATTTGCCCGGACTCGGTTCCTATTTGGGCAAGGCCGCCAATGAAGGTAATTTTGGGGCGATCGGCTGGGGTTTAGCAGTATTAATTGCTGTTATTATAGCCGTAGACTTTTTGATCTGGCAGCCTTTGATTGCTTGGGCGGAAAAGTTTAAATATCAAGCCGTGGAAGCTACCAATGTACCGCAGTCAAACTTGTTGGATTTTTTGAGGCGATCTGCGACGCTGCGGGTATTGAAGTCGCGCATCTCACCGATTAGAGACAGTTTCGATCGCGGTTTGGCAAGAGCTTTTGCACCTGCTAATTTACCAACAAATCCCAGACAAAAAAGCCGCATCGGAAATTGGATAAATTGGATATTTGTCAGCGGGTTTGCCGTCATTGTGCTTTGGGGAACTTGGGAAGCGGTGCTGCTGCTGCGGTTGCTGAATTTGTCTGACTGGCAAAAAGTCATGACGGGTGCATTTTTTACAGCTTTGCGAGTCATTTGCGCGCTATTTTTATCGCTGTTGTGGACAGTGCCGGTCGGAGTGGCGATCGGTCGAAATCCGCGTTTAGCTCAAATTTTGCAGCCATTAGTACAAATAGCAGCTTCTGTACCGGCAACCGCTTTATTTCCGGTATTGCTACTAGCTTTAATTCAGGCTGGGGGCGGCTTGCAAATTGGTTCTGTGGCGCTGATGATGTTGGGTACAATGTGGTATTTGCTGTTTAATGTTATTGCTGGCGCTCAAGCCATACCTTCGGAGTTATTTGAAGCTGCCCAAGTTTACAAACTATCCCTAATTCAGCGCTGGAAAAGTTTGATTTTACCGGGAATTTTTCCATACTTAATCACAGGAATTATTACTGCCGTTGGCGGAGCTTGGAATGCCAGTATAGTCAGCGAATACGTGCAGTTTAAAGGTCAAATTGTTACTACAGAGGGTTTGGGAGAAACTATTTCTCAGGCGACGGCATCTGGGAATTTTCCCTTGCTTTTGGCTGCTACTTCTGTGATGTCGTTGTTGGTTGTATTGACTAACCGTTTGGTTTGGCGGCCGCTTTACCGTTTGGCAGAAGAAAAATATCAACTATTGGTTTAATTTGGGTAGTAAAATAGGAGTGAAATATAGCAGCCAAAGCTGATAGAGAGCCGCTGTAAATTATTGGATATGGCGATTTAATTAAAATAAGCGACACTTGTATGCGGCAAAACGCCCGAAACTTAATTTTAGAGGGTGCAGGTTGAAGTTAGCCGATCGCAGCACCCAAAACAGCCCGATCGCCCAAAATTAGGCCGCCAAAATATATTGACAATATGGTTTTTTTGTGTATCATATTAAAAACCAGTAAAATATCTATTTAGATGCCGAACTAATGAACTCAGCACTAACTAACAAAAACCTAAAACTCGCAGCATTTACAGCCATATTTTCACTATTATTCCCTGCTGTTTTACCTACAGTTGCCTCAGCCCAGACAACACTAGAAGAAATTCGGCAAACCGGAATTCTCAAAGCAGGCATCAGAAAAGACGCCCCTCCCTTCGGCTACTTAGAAGGTGAAAAATGGCAAGGAGTTTGCATGGAAGGCTTAGAACTTTTCCGAGCTGACTTAGAAAAAAAATTAAATCGCTCCATCCGCTTAGAAAAACTAGAAACAGATCTCAACGAATCAGCCGAAAAAGGGCGCTTTCGCAGCGTTACCAGCAAGCGCGCTCACCTAGAATGCGGGCCTAATACTATCCTAAAAAATCCCCCCAGCGGGATTGCATATTCACTGCCTTTTTTATACAGCGGCACTTATTTGTTAGTCAAGCCAGAAAACAGAGTGAGAGTCAACCCTTCGGGATTCCTGCAAGACGTGACCATTGGCGTGCTAAGCGGTTCTCTTACCCAACAATTCATTGCAGGCCGATATCAACTAGCCAACCAGCGCATTTATGAAGGTATCGGGGGCCGAGAGTCGGGTGTAAAAGATGCGGTATCCGGAGCAATCGATGCCTTCGCTAGCGACGGAATGCTGTTAGTAGGAGAAGCTCTGAGACAGGGTTTAACTCCAAGCCAATATTCTGTTATACCGGAGCAGCCTTTAACCTGCATTTCTTACGGCATGATCTTGCCAGCAAGCGATACTGAATGGAAAGAAACAGTCAATAATTTTATTCGCAATCAAAGTTCGACGAACCTGTTGGAAAAAGTGCTCGGACGCAATTCTCCTTTCTTTCCGATGAGTGTCGCCGATCAAGATAAATGTATTTGAGCCCCAATCGCGCAAGGTACTCGGCGCGCACCAGAAAAATAGGTGTAAGATGCGGAGATTGTCAGGGCAAGTCCGATCGCTGCAACCAGTGGCGTCAATAAGCTCTAAACTGGATTCAGGAAGGCGCGCAGCACAGGTTTAGGAGGGTCATCAGTGACAGAAAAAAGTTATCAATCGTCTTCTCTACCCACCTACGCGCGAAAGGAACTGCGGGAATTAGTTCGATCGCAGTTAAGGGCCCTGTTGGAAGAAGGAGACTTTAAAGGAGCAAAAGCGATTTTGCACCCGGTGCAGGAAGCCGACATAGCTGAAGCTATCGAAGGCTTGCCAGAAACCATGCAAGTAATAGCTTTCCGCTTGCTTTCCAAAGACGAAGCCATCGCAGTTTACGAATATCTTGACTCCAGCGTTCAGCAGTCCCTGTGCGAAAAATTCAAACGCCAAGAAGTTCTCGATATTGTAGACAAAATGTCCCCGGACGATCGAGCTAAACTCTTTGACGAACTCCCGGCAATATTAGTCCGTCGCCTGTTGGGTGAATTGAGCCCGACGGAACGGGAAGCAACGGCGCAACTCTTGGGTTACGAAGCCAGTACCGCCGGCCGGATCATGACCCCGGAATACATTTCTCTGAAAGAAAGCTTTACCGTCGCCCAAGCTTTAGACCGAATTCGCTCTTTAGCTAAAACTACAGAAACAATTTATTCTCTTTACGTCACCGACGCCGGACGCAGCTTGACCGGCATTTTATCCTTGCGGGATTTAGTCACTTCCCCCCTCGACAAAACTGTGGGCGAAATTATGACCCGCGACGTAGTTTCTGTTCAAACAGGAACGGATCAAGAAGAAGTAGCTAGGCTGATCCAGCGTTACGATTTTTTAGCAGTGCCCGTTGTAGACCGCGAACAGCGCCTGGTCGGGATCATTACAGTTGACGATGCGATCGACATTTTAGAACAAGAAGCAGCCAAAGATATTTATACCTTGGGCGGCGTCCAGTCCGGCGGCGACAATTATTTTCAGACCGATTTAATTACCGTTGCCCGGAAAAGGGTCGTGTGGCTGTTTGTTCTGCTTTTAACTAATACTGTCACCGGCGCAATTATTCGAGCTCAAGAAGATATTTTGCACCAAGTAGTCGCCCTAGCAGCCTTTATTCCACTGCTGACTGGCACTGGAGGCAATGTCGGAGCTCAGTCCTCAACTGTTGTAATTCGCGGTTTGAACACTGATGAAATTACAGCAATGGGGCCGTTTCAAGTAATTGTTCGCGAGGGGATGGCGGGAGCGCTGCTAGGAGGTATATTGGGGACTGTAGCGACGGGCTGGGCTTACACTCTGCAAGGGAATTTAGCAGTGGCAATCGCGGTGGGGGTGAGTTTGTTGGCGATCGCAATTTTAGCTTCTATTGCCGGTTCAGCTCTGCCGTTTCTATTTCGTTCTTTGGGTTTAGACCCCGCTTTAATGTCTGCTCCTTTTATTACCACCGCAGTTGATGTCCTCGGGGTCTTGATTTATTTCACTTTAGCTCGACTAATTTTGCAGATTTAATATATTTAATTAGATGGCTGTGAATAAAAAACTTAATCGGTTTTTCACCACTGCTAAACTCGGGTCAACGTGCGATTCCCTACCAGATATCTGCACTGGCGCGTACTTTATTTTTACCCCCATCTTTGCACCAGTAAAAAAGAATGCAATTATTAGGCTCGCGATCCAAAATACGAGCTTCATCAGTCATTCCAAATCTAAAATCTACAATCTAAAATCTACAATCTAAAATGGTATTAGCCTATGTCATCATCCAATTCACAAACCAAAATCCAAAATCCCAAGTCGAGCAATTTGTTAGAAACTGCTGAAGCGGTTTTTCTTGCTGCCTCTGCTGTGGGATTGGCTGTTAGTTTGGTTTGGGGGCAGAGCGTTTATGCTCAAGTGCCTGTAGTGATTTCGTTGGTGTTAAATTTTGTGAACCGGCAGAAGTTGCACGGGCAAGTTAAAGCAAGTACGGCGGCAACGTTCGATCGCGTAAATCAACAAGGAGCTACTACCGATCGCGCGATCGAGCAATTGCAACTTGCTGTAAATGCTTTAGATGAAGCTCTTTCTAAAACATCTCGCGAAAATCTCAATGTTGGGCAGGGAGAAAATGTGCACTCTCTCATTTCAGCAATTGAGAACCTGCGCCAGCGATTAATAATTTTAGAAAAAACTATTAAAATGATTCAAAGCGAGATCGAACTCACCAGCCGCCAATTCAAACAGCGGCCGGAGTTGCAACAAGTCGAAACTTTGACAACAATAATTCTGGACTTGCAGCAGTTTATCAACGAACTGCCACAGTGGGGCAATTTGCAGCAGCGGCAGCTAACAGAACTTCAGCAAAAAGTAGACAATGCTTTGGCTGAGCTATCTGAAGAAATTGCTGTGATTCCCAACCGCGTGCAGGAGGCAGTAGCTAGTCGCGGGGGGGAAATTAACCCAGAGCTTGGTTCTGGTTTGAATGCCGATCGAAAGAAGGCCTATCGACCTAAAACCCAGAATGAGAAAATTCGCCAGAAATATCCCAGAGCTTATGTCAAGTGGAGTCAGGATGAAGACGAAAACTTGAAGCAAGAATATGCTAGCGGTCAACAAATTGGCGAATTAGTTCAGAGATTTCAGCGACAGCCTAGTGCAATTCGTTCGCGATTACAAAAATTAGGATTGATGGAATAAAATCGAGACTAATGATTAATGGCGGATGACTAATATAGCAACCGCACCCGACGTTTAGGAGGTTCTTAATTGCCGGAACATGAACTCTTATATTGCTTCTGGCTTCACGACGCTAGATAACTAAAGCCTTCTGACTTCTGACCTCCGTTACATTCAAAGAAAGCGAATCCGTTGCCGAACTTCCTTCTTCCATAACAAAACGATCGCCCTTTTTTTTAAAAGAGCGATCGTTTTATTTCTTTATTCAGTACCGGCTGCCAACAGCGGGCCACTAACATTACATCTCAAGGCTTTTTAGCCTGGGTCTACCTCATTCTAGAAATCTTGGGGTAACAAAGAACTTAAACGCTCCAACAAAGGATCGGAATTCCGAGGAGGAGCAACCTCAGCATCTGACACTAAATTATCATCCGCCACAGACTCAGACTCAATCGAGCCAGGCTCTACTACTTTTGAAACTTGGGCAAAAGAAACTTGAGCAAACTTACTGTTAACACTCCCCTGCAACTGATCCAACTGCGCGCTGAGTTGACTCAGGTGATGTTCCAGTCCCTCCAAACGGCTTAATTCCTCAGCCGAAACATTGCGCTCGAACTCAGCAAATTTGACCGCAAGTTCAGCAATACCCTGTTCCAACCGCTGAAAGCTCTGTGTAGAGCTAGCAGACTCAGATACAGACAAAAACTGCCACAAAGCTTGCTTGCAGAGATTGCTGAAAGTCTGATACTTCGTGAAAGCCAACTCTTTTTCAATAGCGGCCAGCAAAGTTTGATCCGCAGCATCTTCAGTAAACGCCACCGAGAAATTCGCCTTATTTTTTGCCCACAGTGCCATAGGGTTCAAGCCTTAATCCGTTACTTTATCGTGGCTAGCTGAGCCTCAGCATAAATAAACTGTCCCAAAGCATTAGCTTTCCGAGAAGGCTGAGCCAAGTGAGCCTTAAGATTGGCGTCTTTAAGCAAAGGTTGCAGCACCTCCCAGAAAAACTCGCCGCCGCCGCCAGTCAGAACCACATCCGTCACCCGTTCCGGCAGCCACTGCACCAAACGTTCGGACAGTTCGTTAGCGAAAGCCTCCCGCAAATCCTTAATAATCGGATCTAAATTAGTCGGCTTAGTCGCTCCTCTCGGACGGTAGAAACGCTGGCCTTCTGGTTTATTCACCGCTTCCAGTAAAGACAGAGATTGAGGGTCTGCCCCCGGAATTTTTGAGGCAACTTGTTCGTAGAACTTGTTCATGGCGAAGGAATCGCTCTTAGAAGCCGCGCGGGCGAACCGGAAACGATCGACCATTAACAAATCGGTAGTTTGGTGTCCGATATCGACAACAGCCACCGACAGTTCGGGCAACTCCGGCGTAAACTCCTTGTTGTCTTGAGCCTCGCACCAAATCAGGCTGCCGAAGCCTTCGGGCATCACCCAAACGTGACTGATGTTAATATCAACACGCTCGCCCCTGTACACCACAACGTGGGGAGAGCGCAGTTGGCTGATAATCTCTTCCTTTTCTTTCTCAAACTGATCCTGGGAATAAAACGGCAAACCCAGCACAACTGCTATTTCGCCCTTCATCTGGAAATATCCAGCACAGGAAAAAACCTTAACCAAAGCATCTACTACTTTCGACTGGTCGGCGCCGCCGAGATTAGCGCCAAAATCTGCAGCCAGTTGGCCTATAGCGTACCCTTTGCCCTGGTACTCCAGCCACATATCCAACAGAGGGTCTGTTGCTTTCGACTCAAAGCTGCCGCCGCGAACCTTTTCAACGGGCATAGCAGCCACGTTGGCAGGGATGAAAACAACGCTGCTGGGGTTGCGACTCACGCAGGCTTTAGTTGCCGTCCGACCCAAATCAGCACTAATAATCGATTTGTGAGAAGCGATCTTAGTCTGCTGCGTCAGCATAGCCGAATTAGGAACAAGCTGTCTAGTTGTCATTGAAATGTGTTACCTCACTGAGCCTCACCATTATCATGCCTTATCCCTTGACACTGCCACGATTAAAGACAGTGGGTTTTGCGGCGATTCTTCTAACTCTACCTAGATTGGTATCGAAATCAGCACCAAACATTATATTCGGGACGATCGCCCTTACCGTAACTAACCTAACTTTTTCTGGAGCGATCGTCGTTTAAGCTCTGTTGCCTGAGAGTGCATTGTTAAGTTAAATTTAGTTAAGATTCTGAGTGTAAACTTTTGTCGCACTTCTCCGACACCGCGATCTTACCCGATCTGTCCCCAATTCAAGGCATCCGCATTTATGAAAATTTCTTGGCGAACTATACTACTTTGGACTTTACCCGCCTTAGTCATCGGCTTTTTCTTGTGGCAGGGGGCTTTTGCCCCATCCCCCACAGAAATGACCAAGAACACCGCCAGTACCCGCCTCAGCTACGGTCGATTCTTAGATTACTTAAACGCCGGTCGAGTGACCAGCGTTGACCTTTACGACGGAGGCCGGACGGCTATTGTCCTAGCAGTCGATCCCGAACTGGACAATCACGAGCAGCGGTGGCGGGTGGACTTGCCCTCAAATGCCCCGGAACTGGTTTCTAGACTCAGAGACTCCAAAATCAGCTTCGACACTCACCCACTGCGCAACGACGGCGCTGTCTGGGGACTTTTAGGCAATCTAGTATTTCCCCTCTTGTTAGTAGGAGGGCTATTTTTCCTCTTCCGCCGCGGTGGCAACGTTCCCGGCGGCCCGGGCCAAGCCATGAATTTTGGCAAATCCAAAGCCCGCTTTCAAATGGAAGCTAAAACAGGCGTACTGTTCGACGACGTAGCAGGCGTTGAGGAAGCCAAAGAAGAACTTCAAGAAGTGGTGACATTCCTCAAAAAACCCGAACGCTTCACCGCAGTCGGGGCGAAGATTCCCAAAGGCGTGCTGCTAGTGGGCCCTCCCGGAACCGGTAAAACCCTGCTGGCAAAAGCGATCGCAGGCGAAGCCGGCGTGCCTTTCTTCAGCATCTCCGGTTCGGAATTTGTGGAAATGTTCGTCGGTGTCGGCGCTTCCCGCGTTCGCGACTTGTTCAAGAAAGCTAAAGAAAATGCTCCTTGCATCATCTTTATCGATGAAATCGATGCAGTGGGCCGCCAGCGCGGCGCCGGTATCGGCGGCGGTAACGACGAACGGGAACAAACCCTGAACCAGTTGCTGACCGAAATGGACGGTTTTGAGGGCAATACTGGCATTATCATCATTGCTGCCACGAACCGCCCCGACGTGCTCGACTCAGCGCTGCTGCGTCCGGGACGTTTTGACCGCCAAGTTAGCGTAGATACGCCGGATATCAAAGGCCGCTTGGAAATTTTGGAAGTTCACGCGCGCAACAAGAAGCTGTCTCCGGAGATTTCTTTGGACGCCATCGCCCGCCGCACTCCGGGTTTTACCGGGGCTGATTTGGCTAACTTGCTCAACGAAGCTGCTATTTTAACTGCCCGCCGCCGGAAAGAAGCGATTACGATGCTCGAAGTTGACGATGCAGTCGATCGCGTGGTAGCAGGTATGGAAGGCACTCCCTTGGTGGACAGCAAGAGCAAGCGCTTGATTGCTTACCACGAAATCGGCCACGCGATCGTCGGTACAATCATTCAAGCCCACGATCCAGTTCAAAAAGTTACCTTAGTTCCTCGCGGACAGGCCCGCGGCTTGACTTGGTTCATGCCCAGCGAAGACCAAGGTTTGATTTCTCGATCGCAAATTTTGGCCCGGATTAGCGGTGCTTTGGGTGGTCGCGCAGCCGAAGAAGTAGTTTTCGGCGATGCCGAAGTAACCACCGGTGCCGGCAACGACTTGCAGCAAGTCAGCGGTATGGCGCGCCAAATGGTGACTCGCTACGGGATGTCTACCTTGGGCCCGATCGCCCTGGAAGCTCAGCAAAGCGAAATTTTCCTCGGCCGCGACTACACAGCGCGATCGGAATATTCCGAAGAAATTGCCTCTCGGATTGACGGACAAGTCCGGGAAATTGTCGATCGCTGCTACGACGACGCCCGCCGAATTATTCGCGAAAATCGCACCGTGGTCGATCGCTTAGTCGATTTGTTGATCGAAAAAGAAACCATCGACGGCGAAGAGTTGCGCCTAATCGTCTCTGAGTACACTTTTGTTCCTGAAAAAGAACAATATGTTCCTCAGCTTTAAGACTTGTTTAAAAATTAGGGACACGGCAATGCCGTGTCTTTAAAAAGTAGGGACGCAGCACTATTGCCACGTCCCTACTTTTTCATTAAACTGTCAATAATATTAAACCGCTCCTAAACGCCAATTAACGCAGATGAATACTAAATTTGCCATACATACTAAGAATTCGTTATTTTTTTTAATAGCAACTTTTATTTTTGTTTGTGTCAATACTTTGAGCGCCCGCGCCGAGAAATTAAGATGTTTTGTAGATATTTGCCTCGACCCCAGCAGCGTTGAATTAAGTAAATCAGATATTCCCGGTGCTCCTTCTTATCCAGTCAGAACCATTTTAGGAACTCAACAGTTTAGTAACCAGAAATTGTTGGCGCAAATGGAAGTTAACTGCCAGCAGCGACAGTTTAGAACTGTCAGAGTTAGCGAAGATGGCGAAAATTGGTCGAATTTCGATCCGAGATGGACTTTAGTCGATCGCAACTCATCTTTGTCGGGGCTGGTTGACTATACTTGTCAATTGGCGATCGCAGAACAAGAGAATAAATAAGTAGACCCAGAAAAAAAACAGATCGCCTATATCTTCAACCTTGGGCTTGCGGGTGCAAGTTTGACAAGCAGCGCTTGAAACCGCCGAGTGTTAATATGACACTCAATCTAAAATCTAAAATCTAAAATCTAAAATCGGATGACCAACTCCACCGAATACCGGCAAAGACGCGAACAGTTAATGGCAAAAATTGGCAGCGGGACGGCGATATTTCGCAGCGCGCCCGCAGCCGTCATGCACAACGATGTAGAATACGCATACCGACAAGATAGCGATTTTTTCTACTTAACCGGTTTCAACGAAGCTGCGGCGGTAGCAGTGCTCGCGCCGCACCACGAAGAACACAAGTTTGTCCTGTTTGTGCAGCCAAAAGACTTGGAAAAAGAAACTTGGCACGGTTATCGCGCCGGAGTAGAAGGCGCTAAGGAATTGTACGGCGCGGATGAAGCTTTCCCCATCGCCGAACTTGCGGAAAAATTGCCGAAATATTTAGAAAAAGCCGATCGCATATACTATCACTTCGGGCGCGATCGTACTTTCGACCAAACAGTCCTCAATCACTGGCAGCGCTTGATGGCAACCTACCCGAAACGCGGCACGGGCCCCACAGCAATCGAAGATTCCAACATCATTTTACACCCGATGCGGCTGGTGAAAAGCGAAACTGAATTAGCATTAATGCGAAAAGCCGCTAATATCTCAGTTGCAGCGCACAACCGCGCTCAAGAATTCGCCAAACCTGGCAGGTACGAATACGAAATCCAAGCTGAAATAGAACATACTTTTGGCTTAAATGGCTGCACTCCCGCTTACCCTTCAATTGTTGCATCCGGTTACAATTCTTGCGTCCTCCACTACATCGAAAACAACCGCCAAATGCAGGAAAACGATTTGTTGCTAATAGATGCCGGTTGTGCTTGCGACTACTACAACGCTGATATTACTCGCACCTTTCCTGTTAGCGGCAAATTTACAGCCGAACAACAGATAATTTATGACTTAGTTTTGCAAGCACAATTGCAGGCAATTAGTCAAGTATATCCGGGTAATCCTTACAGCAAAATTCACGAAACAGCGGTGCGCGTTTTGGTGGAAGGTTTAATGGATTTAAAACTTTTGGTGGGAGACATTGAAGAGATAATTAAAGAAGAGAAATACAAGCCATTTTATATGCACCGCACTGGTCATTGGCTGGGATTGGACGTGCACGATGTCGGCGTTTATCAGTACGGCGAAAATCCGCAAGTTTTGCAGGCTGGACAAGTGCTGACGGTGGAACCGGGGATTTATATTTCTCCTTATATTAAACCCGTTGAAGGACAGCCGGAGGTTCCTGAAAAATGGCGCGGTATTGGCGTGAGAATTGAAGATGATGTTTTGGTGACACTTGAGGGCCAGGAAGTCTTGACGGCGGGAGTTCCTAAATAAAGGTAGAAGGCTTTGGGCACAAGTCAATCGATTTTAGATTTTAGATTTTAGATTTTAGATTGACCCCACGGATAAATTCGGGGGGCAAGTTTCATCGGATACAGGTTTTTTATTTCTGGACGGATGAATCCGGGGGCTTGTATCCTGGATGCTTTCGGTCAAGAAAGATTGGCTACTTAAGTTGGCAGTAAAGGCTTGAGCTTTGTTAGTATTAACTAGAAAAAGCTCAAGCCCGCAACTGGCAAACCTAGAGCCATTATGTGTATTGATCCTACCAAGATCGATCGACCTCTCGAAACCTGCGAAGCATTAGTAGCAGAGCAAAAAGCAAAAATTCGGCAACTTGAAGAGGATTTGCAGCAGCAGAGAGAATTGTGCCAGAAATTAGAAGCACAACTCAAAGCAGTCGAGAATGCTGGCTTTTCGGGTTCGGCAACTGAATTGGATATCACCGAGGACGATCGCATTCGGTTAATCGCATCTCTGGAAAAAAGCCAGGAAATGTACCGAACTCTCATCAAACATTATCCGAATGGTTCGGTGTTTTTGTTCGATCGCGATTTGCGCTATACCCTGGTTGACGGTCAAGGGTTGGCAGTAGTTGGTTTGTCCAAAGAACTGTTGGAAGGCAAAACATTGTGGGAAGTATCCCCACCAGAAGATTTGCCACTTTTTGAGACTACATATCGCGCGGCTTTGGCAGGAAAAGAGAATACTTTTGAATATAAATACGGCGGTCGCGTTTATTCAACAACAATTGCTCCCGTCAAAAACAACCGGGAAGAAATTTTTGCAGGGATGGTCGTTACTCAAGATATTACCGAAAAAAAACAGGCAGAAATAGCGCGGGAAGAAATCACAAATCAGCTAGAAATTAAATATCAAAAGCGCACTGAAGACTTGAAAACAGCCAACAATCAATTGCAGGAAGAAATTATCTATCGCTGGCGCGCCGAAGAAGCTCTGCGGGAAAGCCAAGAACAGCTAGAATTGTTTTTCTCTCAATCTTTAGATGGCTTTTTCTTTATGATGCTGGACGAACCGATTAACTGGGACGATACAGTTGAAAAAGAAAAAGTTTTGGATTACGTGTTTGCTAACGGGCGGGTAACGAAGGCAAACGATGCTTTGATCGCTCAATACGGAGGTAGTAGAGAAGAGTTTATTGGTAGGACGCTTTACTCTTTTTTCTCCCACAACTTGACTGGCGGCAGAGAGATAATCAGGCAATTTTTTGATGCTGGCAGAATTCACATCAAAAATGACAATCGCAAGTTTGACGGGGTTATAATTTGGGTGGAAGGCGACTATATTTGCATTTACGATTCCCAGGGCAGAATCGTCGGATATTTTGGCGTGCAGCGCGATATTAGCGATCGCACAAAAGTAGAAGCGACCCTCAGAGATAGCGAAGAACGCTTTCGGGCAACCGTCGAACAAGCGGCAGTCGGCATTACCCACCCTGACAAAACAGGCCGCTATTTGCGAGTCAATCAAAAATTCTGCGAGATCGTGGGATATACTGCGAGCGAACTGCTGTCGCGAACTTGGATGGACGTTACTTACCCAGAAGATATAGATGCAGATTTAGAACAAAGCAAGCAATTATTTGCCGGGGAAATTGACAGTTTTAAAATGGAAAAACGCTTGCTGCGCAAAGACGGCACTGTAGTTTGGGTAAATATTACAGTATCGCTAATCCAAGAACCGCTGAGCGGGGCAATTTACAATGTAGTAGTGACAGAAGAGATTAGCGATCGAAAACAAGCTGAGGCAGCACTGAAAGAGAGCGAAGAAAGGTTCCGACAGCTAGCAGAAAACATTGAAAGCGTGTTTTGGATGTTAAACGTTCAACCCCTGGAAATTATTTATATCAGTCCGGGTTATGCAAAAATTTGGGGCAGAAGCTGTGCAGATTTGTATGCTTGCGAGCGCTTTTTTACAGAGTCCTTCCACCCAGAAGATCGCGACCGCATTATTGCTACCTTCACTAAACAAATTGAGTCTGAAGAGGATATCGAATATCGAATTGTGAGGCCGGACGGCAAAATCCGCTGGATTCGCGCTCGGGCTTTTCCGATTAGAAATCAAGCTGGTCAAGTTTACCGCATCGTTGGCATTGCAGAAGATATAAGTGAAAGCAAACAGGCAGAAAAAACTATCCGTGAAAGTGAAGAACGCTTCCGCCAACTAGCAGAAAATATCCAAGATTCCTTCTGGCTGATGTCTGCTGAATTCACCGATTTATTGTATCTGAGTCCAGCTTACGAAAACATCTGGGGGCGCAGCCAGGAAGAATTATATGCCGATCCATTAAAAATGATGGAGTGGGTGCATCCAGAAGATAAACATTTGTTGGAAGAGGCAATGGGGCGAGTGTTGCAGGGCGAGTCAACCAGTACCGAATATAGGATTTTTCGGCCAGACGGCACAATGCGCTGGGTGTGCGATCGAGCTTTTTCCATTTACGACGAAGCGGGCAAAATTTACCGCATCGCGGGTATTGGCGAAGATATCAGCGATCGCAAATTGACCGAGGCCCGCATCCAAGCAGCACTCCGCGAAAAAGAAGTATTGCTCAAAGAAATTCACCACCGCGTCAAAAATAATATGCAGGTAATTTCCAGCTTGCTGCAACTTCAAGCTCAATACATTGAAGACGAAGCGATGCTAACTTTATTTGAAGAAAGCCAGACCCGAATCCATTCAATGGCTTTGATTCACGAGCAACTGTATCAATCCGAACATCTCGATCGGATCGACCTCCCCCTCTACGTCGAAAACTTAGTTGCTAATTTGTATCAATCTTTTGGGTGCGGCAACACTGCGATCCAATTCACTCTCAACGTTGACCCCATTTGTTTAAACATAGAAACAGCGATTCCTTGCGGGTTAATTATTAACGAACTGGTTTCTAATTCGTTAAAATATGCCTTTCCCCCTAGCTTAGGAGGGGAAATTAGTATTATTTTTTTTGAAGGGAGCAATCACCAATTTAACTTAACTATTCAAGATAACGGTCGCGGATTTCCGGAGAATTTTGATGTGGAAAATACTGAGACATTAGGATTGCAATTAGTTAAAATGTTGGCTTATCAATTAGAGGCGAGTATTGCCATTGACAGTCAGTGTGGAACTTGCTACAATCTAATTTTCAAAGAATTAAATTATCGGCAGCGCATTTAAAAAAAAATGAACCCTATAAAAATTTTGGTTGTAGAAGACGAAGTTATTGTAGCGCAAGACATAGCAGGTAGATTAAAAAAACTCGGATATGTAGTAACAGCTACAGTCTCTTCTGGAGAAGAAGCAATTCAAAAAGCTATAGAAAACCCGCCAAATTTGGTGTTGATGGACATCGTGCTTAAAGGTGACATGGACGGAGTAACAGCGGCAGAAAAAATCCGAACTAATAGGAATGTGCCGACAGTATTTTTAACAGCTTATGCCGACGATAAAACGCTGCAAAGAGCGAAACTTACAGATCCATTCGGTTACATTATAAAACCCTTTCAACAACATGATTTACGGGTGGCGATCGAGATTGCCCTGCACAGACACGAAATCGAAACCAAGATGCGAGAATCTCTCAAAGCCTCGGAAGCAGCCAGAGAGTCGCTAGAAGAAAAATCGCACCGCCAAAATCATTATATTTCAATGGCCGCTCACGAATTGCGCAACCCGCTCAACGCAATTTTAATCTCTGCGGAACTCCTAGAGATCGATCGAACTCGCAGCAGTGACGAATCCCAAGTTAGAACCCTGCGACTGGTGCACTCAGCTACCCAAAAGATGAACCAGCTAATCGACGATATGCTGTTCATGGGTAGAGCAGAAGCAGGCAAACTCAAATGCAATCCATTACCGATAAATTTAGTCGAATTTTGTCAAGAATTGCTCGCTCAATTGCAGTTAGGAAATGAAGCCAAGCACAAACTAACATTAATCCCGTCAGATGTTACGAGCGCGATGTTAGATCAACAATTGCTGCACGGCATTATTTCTAACTTAATCGTCAATGCCATCAAATATTCCCCCAACGGCGGGAAAGTCACCTTGGAATTGGAATACCGTCAAGCAGGCAAGGGAGATAAAGAAGCTATTTTCTGCTTATCTCCTCACTGTTTCTTTGGCAATTCCCAATTTATAAATAGTAACTCTCCTTTACTAATTATGCGTATCCGAGACGAAGGTATCGGCATCCCCGAAACGGAAGTAGGGAAAATCTTTGAAATGTTTTACCGCTGCAAGAATACCGGAAAGATTAAAGGTAACGGTTTGGGATTAACAATTGTTAAAAAAGCTGTGGAATTGCAAAGAGGTGCGATCGCCTGCGAAAGCAAAATCGGCGTTGGTACAACCTTCACAGTCGCGCTTCCTTACCTTGCCCTTTCCTCTAAGACTCAACGAGAAACAACTTAAATACCACTACAAACACTAATCAAAGTGTTGCAAAATCCACTCCACAGCAGTCGCTAAATTGGCTGCAATAAAATCCGGTTTAGTATGATGCTGATACTCACCGCTCAACACGCTTTTCCCGTAACCAGTTTGCACCAAAATGCCAGTACAGCCGGCATTGTGAGCCATATCAACATCAGTCGCTTTATCCCCCACCATAAAACTATTCCGCAAATCCAAATCGTGTTCCCAAGCCGCCGCTACCAACATCCCCGTATTTGGTTTTCGCCAAGTCGTATACCGCGTAAATTCTGGGTTGGTTCCGCCTTCGGCTGCGCTTAAATAAGGACAGTAATAAAGAGCATCTAACTTGGCTCCTGCTTCATTTTCTAATAACTGACACAGGCGTTTGTGCAAAGCTTCTACGTGGCTGACGGGATTATAACCCCTCGCTGGACCCGATTGATTGGAAACCAAACAGCAAAATATTTGTCGGTCATTTAAACGGCGTACAGCTTCAGCTATTCCGGGAATTAAATGCAAATCTTCTACTTTGTGGATGTAGCCGACTTCGATATTGAGAACGCCATCTCTGTCAAGAAATACTGCTCGTTTCATTGTTGTATTGTTTTTGATATAATATAAAACTCGGTGGCATGGGAATTGATATTACCCACAGTCAGGACACGGCAATGCCCAAGGCGTGTCAACTTAAGCTTTTCGTCCGCTAGTCCTCCCGCCTACCCGGCAGTCCGCCAGGGAATGAATTCCCTGTCTAATAGCGAAAGTCCTCTAAAAAAGGACTGAATAATTCATTAGTCCTCTTTTAGAGGACTTCAGCTTTGAGACAGGGGTTTCAACCCCTGTCGGACTATCGGTGTAACGTTAAGTTGACTCCAATGGACACTGCCGTGTCCTCATCATGATTCTAAAATAGATTGTTTTCCCAGCCATTCGCGGAAACTATTATGATACAAACTATAGCAAATTTCTCCTCCAAATTCTTGTTTATTTAAGAACTCGATCCAATTATCTAACACTTTTTCAACCTCGTATTCATCCTCATCAATTATATTGGATATCGCACTTACAGACAAACCTGCTGTGGATTTTATCAAAACATTCAGCACAGACAACTCGATCGCCGATAAAGCATCGCCTCTCATCCGCAGCCAGTGGTTGTGATAATAAGTTGCTAAACCGGGAGGAAGTTCAGGGAAAAGTGAGGACTCCCCCAGATTAGCATCGGGGTGTGAATTCTCGTTAATGGCAGGTAACATCTGACTCAGATACATGAAATTGTTTTCGCTGACAGTTGCGAGTTGTTGGCAGAATTCGGGTTGAGTTAAATCCGGTGCAGTTGATAGGTATTGCTGAATGTAGTTAAGGGCATCTTCGCGATTTTGGGCGGGATAATCTCTTAAATCGAGAGTTTGAGAGGGGGTTTCAATTAACAAACCGGATTTCTCTCTCAAAAACGGGCGGCGGGCGAGGATAAAATAAGTACGATCGCCCAAATATCTCGGCAGATAAAACAGATTTGAGCTGGGAGGCTGACTGGTGCGGGCGATCGCGTCTACAGAATCAATGACTATTATCAACTTTTGGCGATCGTCTAATTTATCGCTAATTTGCTGAAGCAACAAAGACAGAAACCAACTCCCATCATCGGATTCGAGATTTTGAAGTTGAGATCTTAGCTTGAGGATTTCCGATGTTTCCCCATTGGCGGCAAGGTATTTGTCAATCAGTTGAGTGCAGACTGAAGCGAGAAAATCTTCAGCTCGATTTTTGCCCTCAACTGCAGCGTTGTAATAGATACTGCGAGGATAGGCCCTGACATATTGGGCGAGGATGGAACTTTTGCCGCAGCCGGGAGTGCCGACTATTGTGAAATAACCGCGGCTGTGGGAGTTCAGAAAGTCGGATATCGCAGAAAAAACAAACTTGCGGCCTGCAAAATTCTCGGTTTTTTCTCGCAGGAGTTGCTGAAATTCCTTTGGGTAAGAATCGGTAGAGATGGGAGTTGGCAGAGGTGAGGAATTCATGTTAGTTCCTCCACCCCTTCTAGCTGCAGGAAATATACGCGGCCGGATTCGTCGCCTGCCACAATTGTGACTCCATCGGGTGCGATCGCGCAACAGGCGATCGAGCTTTCACCCGCGAAACTAACAATGACATTTCCACTCGACAAATCCCAGACTTTGAGGGTTTTGTCTCTTGAACCAGAAATTGCCCGCTTGCCATCCTCCGTGACGGCTACTGCATTTACTGAGTCGCTATGACCTTTGAGAGTAAATTCTTCCTTTCGAGTTGTTAAATCCCAGACTTTGAGGGCGTTGTCAGATGAACCAGAAATCGCCCGCTTGCCATCAGGAGTGACTGCTACTGCATTTACCCAGTTGCTATGACCTTTAAGAGTAAATTGTTCATCTTCAGTTGTTAAATCCCAGACTTTGATGGTGCTGTCTCTTGAACCGGAAATCGCCCGCTTGCCATCAGCAGTGACTGCTACTGCATTTACCCAGTTGCGATGACCTTTAAGAGTAAATTGTTCATCTCCAGTTGTTAAATCCCAGACTTTGATGGTGTTGTCAGATGAATTAGAAATCGCCCGCTTGCCATCAGCAGTGACTGCTACTGCATTTACCCAGTTGCGATGACCTTTAAGAGTAAATTGTTC
>NZ_JAUBPO010000015.1:52430-79886 GCF_036700785.1 Microcoleus sp. S28C3
TAGTGACTGTTACTGCATTTACCCTGTCGCTGTGACCTTCAAGAGTAAACTGTTCCTTTCGAGTTGTTAAATCCCAGACTTTGAGGGCGTTGTCAGATGAACCAGAAATCGCCCGCTTGCCATCAGCAGTGACTGCTACTGCATTTACCCAGTTGCTATGACCTTTAAGAGTAAATTGTTCATCTCCAGTTGTTAAATCCCAGACTTTGATGGTATTGTCACATGAACCAGAAATCGCCCGCTTCTCATCAGTAGTGACTGTTACTGCATTTACCCTGTCGCTGTGACCTTCAAGAGTAAACTGTTCCTTTCGAGTTGTTAAATCCCAGGCTTTGAGGGCGTTGTCATAGGAACCAGAAATCGCCCGCGTGCCATCAGCAGTGATGGCGACTGCATATACTAAATCGCTATGACCTTTGAGAGTAAACAATTTTTTATTTACCGAGTAACTGTAACCTTCGAGAGTAAATTCTTTTTTTCCCGTGGTTAAATCCCAGACTTTGAGAGTATTGTCCTTTGAACCAGAAATTGCCAGCTTGCCATCCGCAGTGATGGCGACTGCATATACTGAACCGCTATGACCTTTGAGAGTAAATTCTTCTTTTCTAGTGGTTAAATTCCAGACTTTGAGGATTTTATCTACTGAGCCAGAAATTGCCCGCTTGCCATCTGCAGTGATGGCGACTGCACCTACCGAGTAACTGTGACCTTCGAGAGTAAATTCTTCTTTTCCAGTGGTTAAATCCCAGACTTTGAGGGTGTTGTCGAAAGAACCAGAAATTGCCCGCTTGCCATCCGCAGTTACTGCTACTGCATATACAGGGTTGTTATGACCTTTGAGAGTAAATTCTTCTTTTCCGGTAGTTAAATTCCAGACTTTGAGTGTTTTGTCTGCTGAACCAGAAAGCGCCCGCTTGCCATCAGCACTGAGTGCTACCGCATTTATCAAGTTGCTGTGACCTTTGAGAGTAAACTGTTCATTTCCAGTGGTTAAATCCCAGACTTTGAGTGTGTTGTCTGCTGAACCGGAAATTACCCGCTTGCCATCAGCAGTAACGGCTACTGCATTTACTGAGTTGCTGTGACCAGAGAGGGTGCGTAGTAGTCCCCTGCGAGGGGGAGTTAAACAGGGTGTCAAAGGACGCAACCAAGCTGTTGCTTTCCACTGCTTTGCTACTTCCAGCATTGCCTGAATCTCTGGCATTTCAAAGTACAGTAAGCGCCCTAACAATTGTTCCGCCAGTTTGCTCCGATCTCGCTCCAAAATATCGGCTGACATCCACAGTACCCTTTGAATCAAGTTCAAGGCTCTTGCTGTTTCTGAGTTGTATTCTAGGTTAGTGACTGCTTCTGAAGCGTCAACCAAATTGAAATCATCAATCAGTGCCTGCACCCCAAATTCAGGATGCTGAATCTTTGCCATCAGAAAGTTAAAATCTGTCAGTTTTTGATAATACTTTTCTAACTGACCTGACTTGATATAATTTGGCAGTAAGCTGCCCAGATAAGCACGTTGATAGAAAAGTGGTTTAGCCGCTAACTTGTCAGCAAATTCTCCCATCTCACGCCATCCCCTTTTCTAAATACTCAGTAATCCCTTCTAGTCGCAGGAAATATATGCAGCCGGATGCGTCGCCTGCCACAATTGTGACTCCATCGGGTGCAATAGCGCAACAGATAATCGCACTTTCACCCGTGAAACTGGCAATGACATTTCCAGTGGTTAAATCCCAGACTTTGAGGTTTTTTTCCCAGGAACCAGAAATCGCCCGTTTACCATCAGCAGTCACGGCTACTGCTTTTACCAAATCGCTGTGACCAGTGAGAGTAAACTCTTCCTTTCGAGTTGTTAAATCCCAAACTTTGATAGTGTTGTCATGTGAACAAGAAATTGCCCGCTTCCCATCAGTAGTGACGGCTACTGCATTTACAAAATTGCTGTGACCTTCGAGAGTAAACTCTTCCTTTCGAGTTGTTAAATTCCAGACTTTGATGGTGTAGTCCGATGAACCAGAAATTGCCTGCTTGCCATCAGCAGTGACAGCGACTGCATTTACTGCGTAGCTGTGACCATTAAGAGTAAACAGTTCCTTTCCCGTTGTTAAATCCCAGACTTTTAGGGTGTTATCCGATGAACCAGAAACTGCCCTTTTGCCATCAGCAGTGACGGCTACTCCATTGACTGATTTGTTGTGACCTCTAAGAGTAAACTGTTCCTTTCCAGTTGTTAAATCCCAGACTTTTAGGGTGTTGTCTTTTGAACTAGAAATAGCCCGCTTCCCATCAGCAGTGACATCTACCGCATTTACAAAGTAGTTATGGCTTTGATAAGTAAACAGTTTTTTTCCAGTGGTTAAATCCCAGACTTTTAGGGTGTTGTCTTTTGAACCAGAAATAGCCCGCTTCCCATCAGCAGTAATAGGGGCGGAATTTACCGAGTAGTTATGGTCATGAGAAGTAAGCTCTTCCTTTTCACTTGTTAAATCCCAGACTTTGAGTGTGCTGTCCGAGCAACCAGAAATCGCCCGTTTCCCATCAGCAGTGACGGCTACCGAATTTACCGAGTAGTTATGACCATGAGAAGTAAACTCTTCCTTTCCTGTTGTTAAATCCCAAACTTTAATAGTGTTGTCTTTTGAACCAGAAATCGCCCGTTTCCCATCAACAGTGACGGCTACCGAATTTACCGAGTAACTGTGACTATTGAGAGTAAACTCTTCCTTTCGAGTTGTTAAATCCCAGACCTTGAGCGTCCTGTCTCTTGAACCAGAAATCGCTCGCTTGCCATCAGCAGTAACGGCTACCGCATTGACCAAATAGCTGTGACCTTTGAAAGTAAATTCTTCCTTTCCATTTGTTAAATCCCAAACTTTGACAGTGTTGTCGGATGAACCAGAAATCACCCGCTTCCCATCAGTAGTGACAGCGACGGCCCATACCGAATTACTGTGACCTTTGAGAGTAAACTCTTCCTTCCGAGTTGTTAAATCCCAAACTTTGACCGTTTGATCCTCTGAACCAGAAATTGCTCGTTTGCCATCAAGAGTGACAGCGACGGCCCATACCGAGTTACTGTGACCTTTGAGAGTAAACTCTTCCTTTCCAGTTACTAAATTCCAGACTTTGAGAGTGTTGTCCGATGAACCAGAAATTACTCGTTTACCATCAGAAGTGACAGCAACTGCATTTACCCAGTAAGTGTGACCTTTGAGAGTAAACTCTTCCTTTCCAGTTGTTAAATCCCAAATTTTTATGGTATTGTCCCAAGAACCAGAAATCACCCGCTTGCCATCAGCAGTGACAGCAACTGCATTTACATTTACTGAGTAGCCATGACCTTTGAGTGTAAAAAGTTCCTTTCCAGTTGTTAAATTCCAGACTTTTATGGTCTTATCTACTGAACCAGAAATCACCTGTTTGCCATCAGTAGTGACGGCAACTGCATTTACAAAATTTGTGTGACCTTCAAGTGTACGTAGTAATCCTCCTCGGGGGGGAATGAGACAAGGGATTAAAGGACGCAACCAAGGTGCTGCTTTCCACTTTTTTGCTACCTGCAGCATTGCTTGAATCTCTGGCATTTCAAAGTACAGTAGGCGGCCTAACAATTGTTCTGCTAGTTTAGCCTTATTTAGTTCTAAAATATCCGCTGACATCCACAACACCGATTGAATTAAGTTCAGAGATTTCGCTCTTTCTGGGTTGTACTCTGGGTTAATTACTGCTTCTAAATCGTCAAGCAAGTTAAAATCATCAATCAGTGCCTGCACCCCAAACTCAGGATGCTGAATCTTTGCCATCAGGAAGTTAAAATCTGTCAGTTTTTGATAATACTTTTCTAAATGACCTGACTTGACATGATTTGGCAGTAAGCTGCCCAGATAAGCACGTTGATAGAAAAGTGGTTTAGCCGCTAACTTGTCAGCAAATTCTCCCATCTCACGCCATCCCCTTTTCTAAATACTCAGCAATCCGTTGATTTACTTCCTTAAAAATCTTCCGCTTTGAATCCATCTCCCGTTTGCATTTCAGAAAGTCAAGGAAACTAGCATGATAGATGGTATAGCAGATTTCTCCGTCTAAATTCTGCTTTTTCAAATATTCAACCCACTCGTCTTCTAAAACCTGTGCCACATCGCATTCATCCACCTTGGCAATTCCCGCAATCATCTCGCAGGGAATCGCCGTGCCAATCTCTAATAAAATATACAAGACAATCTCCATCAATTGCCCTGGCTTAGATTCCATTTTCATCCGCACCCAATGGCTTTGATAATACTCTTGCAGCCCGTCGGGCAATTGCTTTAAATCCAAGTCATTGTAATAGCCATTAGCAATTGCGGGCAAAACATACCGCAAATACATAAAATTGTTTTCGCTCTTGTTTGCCACTTGCTCGACAAACGTTGTATCGGCAATGCTGTGGGTTTGAATCCAGTTTCTTAGTCGATCTTTATAGTCAGGATCAGTATTGATAAAAAAGCGAATATATTCTTTGATATCATCCTGATTAAAATTCATGTATTTTTCGTCTCTTAAATCTAAGTCTTTTACCGGAACTCCCGGAGATACGGCCAGCCGCCTTTGACCGAGGTTAAAGGGTCGCCGCGTCAGCAGGAAATATACGTTATTGGGCAGAGTTATCGGCAAATGTAAAAGATTTTCTCCCGCTTCTTGTTCAACTTCATCCAGTGCATCAATTGCAATTACTAAACGTTCACCTGCCGTGAGTTTCCCCGCCACCGTTGCCAGTAATTTCGGTAAATCGGCGTCTTCTGACTTTAGCAATTCATAGCGGTCAATTAATTGCCGGCGAATGCTCTTCAAAAACAATTCTGGTCTGTTGCGGCGTTCGACGACAATATTGAAATAGCAGGGAGATTTATGTTCAGAGACGTATTTGGCAACGATCGAACTTTTGCCCATTCCCGCATCCCCGACGATTGTAAAATAACCGTGAGGATTGTCGGTGATAAATTGCTGAAAAGTCTCAAAAACAAATTGGCGCCCGCAAAACCTGCGAATTTTTTCTTCTATTATCGATATAAATTCTTCAGGGTAGGGGGCAACTACTGGTTGTGATGGTTGATAATACTTCTGTTTTAATTTAGTATGCAGAATCCTCGACTTACCTGCACCTTGGTGGTTATCAAGTTCTGGAAAACTGGCTGAAAACTTCCTGTAAATCTCTCCCATCCGCTGTTTTACAGTAGGTTCTGATATGCTTAATGTTAATGAAAGCTCTGTCTGATTTAGGGGTACTCTTTCACGAGAGAAGAGTGCTAATAATGTTTCTGTTTGTTCCATAGATAATTCATGTCTCCCAGATTCGCCTCTAAGGAATTCTTGCCAATCCATCTAGGTTAACCCCCAATATAACTTTATTACAACTTACGCACTGTCATGCACTTAAATCATCCTGAGCCTCGCCAAGGATCTCTTAGACGGCTGGAATTCTTCCCAGTCCTGATTCTTGCGAAGGATAGGGACTCTGCATGACAGTAGTTTAATTATACCTTGACTATACTTTGATTATACCGACCTCTAATAGACCTAACTTTATACCTCTGGTCAACTTCACTCAATTAAAGTGATGCCATGATTTGATCAGAACACAGACAAGCAGTTATTGAGCAACAAGAGAGGTCAGTCAAATGAACTTTAAATTATTGGGAAAATCGCACGGTGACGAAGATTTTAGCGAAATCGAGGAAATAGGCAAAATAGGTATAAAACTTATTGGCAAAATTGCCGACGAGCTAAGTTATACCCGCACGTCTGAGGGTCGAAACTGTCTGTTAATTGTAAAATATTTTCAACCAGCTTTAGTACCACCCCAACCTAGCACTCAGGCTAGTATTTTTAAGCGTGCCATAGGTCTTTTAAACAGCTTCAACTGGCTTCAAGAGCAACGAACTCCCCAATCCGATCGCAGTTCTCACCAGCCAATTCGCAAGATTAAAATTCAAGTAATTAGCGATCTCAAGGCTGTTACTCAAGTCCTTTGGTGGGTTGAGCAGTTAGAGCCTCTACCCATTCCTGAAGCAGTTTTGCAGCTTTGTAAACTTGCTGCGATCGAGGGTTTTACCCATGCTGTTCGCCACGCTCACAAAAATCTGTCAGTGGAAACTCCGAAAATCGAGCTGGCGATCGCAGTTTTTAACGAACGCCTAGAGATCGAAATATGGGATTGGGGCCAGCCTTTTGACCTCAAGACCAAGCTGAAAGAAGAATTGCCAGAAAAAACTCTGTTTAGTTGGAACGACTTGAGCTTTACTCTTCACTAAAGCTGTTCTGAAATTACCAGTTGTCCATTGACAGTAGGAAGAAAATTTTTTGTGATGACTACTGATACTACCCCCAAGATTCTCGTTGTGGATGATGACCCATCCATCCGCACTCTAGTTCATCGTTTTTTAACTCAGAAATATCAAGTAGATTCGGCAGCAGATGGCGAGACGGCTTTAGAATTGTTTGAGAAATTCAAGCCACTGCTAGTAATTCTCGATTGGAATTTGCCTGATACTACAGGCTATCACCTCTGCCAAGAAATGCAGCGCCGTACTAATGTTTTTGTGGTAATGCTAAGCAGCCGCACCGACGAAGCTGATAAAGTTAAAATCCTGTCCGCCGGTGCTGATGACTATATCTGCAAACCCTTTGGTTTGGCCGAGTTGGCAATTCGTATCGAAGTCGTGTTGAGACGCATGAGGCCTGTCACTCCATCGCGTATTGTATTCGATCGATTCGCGATCGATTCAGCGCGTCGGGAAGCAACACTCAACGATCGCATTATCAACTTAACAGCCTTGGAATTTAATATTTTGTATTTGTTGGCAAGTCATTCCGGTGAATCTTGGAGTCGCCAACAGCTAATCGAAAAAATCTGGGGGTGGAACTGCGACGACACAGGAGAAGACCAACTTGTTACCGTACATATCGGTCAGATTCGCAAGAAAATGATTCAAGCTGATGCTACGGGGTCGCAGTTTATTAAAACTGTTCGGGGTTACGGTTACAGGTTCGAGCCGCCCTCTGGCACGGCAATGGCAATTTGCCAATTTATCTAGGCGACGGAGGACACGGCAATGCCGTTTTCCTACCCCAAAACGATCGATCGCCCTTGATGAGATATGCAACCATCGCCTGATTAATTGTAGGGACACGGCAATGCCGTGTCCTGACTTAGATATCGTAGTTTTTAGCCGCCCCAAACCTTCTTTAAAACCTCTTGAGGAGAGATGTCTGCCATTTTGCCAGTAGGAGATTTAATGCCCAAAAATCGATCGCTCTTTGGCAGCAATTTTGCAGGTTCAGTCGGGCCGAACAAAGCTATAGTATAAGTTTGAACCGCCACAGCTAAGTGCATCGGCGCACTGTCAGTACATATCATCAAATTAGCAGCAGCAATAGTCGCCGCCAACTTGCCGACATCATCCGGCGAGATAACTTTTACATTCGGACATAACTCGACTAACTTTGTCACGAAGTCTGCATCTTCGGGGCCTTTCACAACAACAACGGGCAAATTAGGCTGTCGCTGCTGACAATCTTCAATTATTTGCTTCCACTTGTCTGTAGGGTAAATTTTGTCAATACCTTTAGACACAGCTAATTGACTGGAACCGCCGTGAATTAGAATGTATCCGCTTTCTTTTACGCCCAACCGCTGCTGTTCGGATTCCGCCCACTGAATGTCCTGTTTTGGTACATTAATTGCGATCGGCGGACAAGCATTTGTAATGTTAAATCCTTGCAGCAAATCGTGGTACATTGAAGCGGCGTACTGTTCAGTTTTCAGCGGTACGGCAGCAGTGAGAAATCGAGCGCCGTTGGTTCCCGAATAGCCAACTCTCTGCGGAATGCCCGTCAGCCACAGCAGCAGCCCTACAGTCCAACGCTGGCCTAGGGAAATAACTGCTTCGTATTCGCGATCGCGAATTACGCCCAGTAAATTGCCCAAATCTGCCATAGCGTTGCGGTCTTTGAAATTGTACGTCAAGACTTCTTTGACGGATTTGCAGACTCGGTAAGCGCCCTTCGCCCTCGGTTCCACGATGACATCAATTTGCGCCTCTGGATAAGACTGCTTGAGGTCATCGAGGGTGGGGAAAAATAAAATTTGGTCGCCAATCCCGCCTGGGACAAGTGCTAGTATTCGCATCATAAACGATCGGCTATTATCTATCGAGGTAGCTCTCAGCGATCGGCCTTCAGCTATCAGCTTATAGTATTTCTAGACATTAAAAGCTACTGGCTGACAGCTAAACAACTGACCCAAAAGTACAGGACGCTCTTAATATATACCTAGTTGGGTTAAGAACGGTTAGTTAATGCACTTATTAATTCCTGCGGCGGGTTCGGGGCGACGGATGGGGAGTCAGCGGAACAAACTGCTGCTGACTTTGCTGGGAAAACCTTTGCTGAGTTGGACTTTGGCTGCTGCTGAAGCTTCGCAGCACATTAGCTGGATTGGCATTATGGGCCAGCCAGACGATTTTCCTGATTTTAAAGCAATTCTGAGCGATTTATCTTTGGTTAAGCCCGTGGAACTGATTCAAGGAGGCGCCACCCGCCAAGAGTCAGTTTACAACGGTTTGCAGGCTTTGCCACCAAATGCCGATCGAGTGTTGATTCACGACGGCGCCAGGTGTTTGGCAACTCCTGAATTGTTCGATCGATCTGCAGAGGCCCTCTTGAGCTGTCCGGGCTTGATTGTCGCCGTCCCGGTCAAGGATACGATTAAGGTCGTAGATGAGCGTCGGATCGTGCGAGACACCCCAGACAGAAGCAATTTGTGGGCAGCCCAGACTCCCCAAGGATTTGAAGTGAAATTGTTAAAGCAGTGTCACCAAGAAGGGCGGCAGAAAGGTTGGGAAGTTACAGACGATGCGGCTTTGTTTGAAAAATGCGGTTTACCAGTGCAAATTGTGGAGGGAGAAGAGACGAATTTGAAAGTCACAACGCCCGTTGATTTAGCACTAGCTGAATTTATTTTGCGGCAGAGAACTGCTCGGACTAAATAGAATTTGTTGACTATTTTTAAGAACGGGCAAGATGCCCGTTCCACAATCAAGAATCTGTTAGTTGTGGAACAGGCATCTTGCCTGTTCCTTATGTTATCTTAGAAATCTCTTAGCTGGAAGTAAACATATGATTTCTGTTGCGCCGATCGCACCACCGTTACTCATAGGCGAACAGCGGGTGGTGTTTAGAAATATTACTTGGCAAGGTTATCAACAACTGCTCAAGATTTTGGGCGATAAACGAGCGGCTAAATTGATATTCGATCGAGGGATTTTAGAAATTACCATGCCATTAGAAGAACACGAATTTTCAGCACGCTTAATCGAACTTTTGATTCGGATTTTGGTAGTAGAGCTAGGTTTGAAGATTAAAACAATGGGTTCGACAACCCTCGATCGATCGGACTTAGAGCGCGGTGCAGAACCAGATAATGCCTATTACATCCAAAATCAGCCCCTCGTAGCCGGTCGTACAGTCGATATAGCCACAGATCCAGCACCCGATTTAGTAGTGGAAATAGATATCACCCATACCGATATTAACAAGCCTGCTCTCTATGCCAGTATGGGAGTACCGGAGTTTTGGCGGTACAATGGTAGAGAATGGCGAATTTATAAGCTGGAGAACGATGAGTATTTGGAAGTATCGGTCAGCCCCACTTTTCCGATACTTCCGAAGTCCAAGCTCTACGAATTTTTGGCAGCAGCGCAGCTAGATGAGGTAGAAGCAGAGGTGAATTTACGCAACTGGGTGAGAGAGATGGCGAAATCTAACTAGCGAATTGGGCATTGGCGGTCGCCAGATTACGAGCTTCATCACACCGTATGTTCGAGAGAGAGTTTCCTGTTTCGTTAGTAAGGGCTTGCTGTTGGTCTGACAATAATTTCGCTAACATCAACATCGTCAGGTTGTTCGATCGCAAATACAATCGATCGCGCGATCGCAGCCGCAGGAATAGCTATTTTGCGGAATTCTTGCATTCCCAATATTGCAGCTTCATCGCTGATGCTCTCGGCTAACTCAGACTCCGTTACTCCAGGAGAAATCACCGTCACCCGAATGTCGCCCCCAACTTCTTGTCTCAATCCTTCTGAGATTGCTCTAACGGCGAATTTAGTAGCACAGTAAACAGCAGCAGTAGGAGAAACCGCGTGTCCGCCGATCGAGGAAATATTAATAATCTGACCAGATTTTTGTGCTTTCATGACAGGAAGTGCCGCCGCGATGCCGTACAAAACACCTTTGATATTGACATCAATCATGCGATCCCATTCCTCAACTTTCAGTTGTTCGAGTGCAGATAGGGGCATGACGCCAGCATTGTTAATCAGGACATCAACGCGATCGAACTTGCTTTGGGCAAATTGAACGAAATCCTCCATTTGACTGCGCTGCGTCACATCGAGAGCCTGGTATTCGACTGTTCCACCCTCCGCACGAATGTCCTTGGCGATCGCTTCTAGGCGATCGGTGCGACGTGCGCCTAAAACAACTTTTGCGCCTTTTTTGGACAGCAACTTAGCGGTGGATTCACCGATTCCGCTACTTGCTCCAGTGATCAGAACAACTTTATTTTCTACGTTCAACATGGTTATTTTTCCTGTTATTGAGGTTGACTTGAATTAAACAAACTGACCGCCAGAGACTTCGATTCTCTGTGCATTCACCCATCTGTTATCTTCCGATAGCAAAGCCGCGATCGCACCGCCGATATCATCAGGAAGACCGACGCGGCCCAAGGCAGTTTGCGAAGCGATAAAGCTGTTAATCTCAGGATTGTCACGCACCGCACCGCCATTAAAATCCGTTTCAATTGCGCCTGGGGCTACCACATTCACAGCAATCTGTCTGTGTCCCAGTTCTTTCGCCATGTATCGGGTCAAAACTTCGATCGCTCCCTTCATGCTTGCGTAAGCTGCATAGCCAGGTAAAGCAAAACGGGCAAGCCCAGAGGAAATATTGACTATCCGTCCTCCATCATTGATCAAAGGCAGAAGTTTCTGCGTGAGGAAGAAAACGCCCTTCAGATGAATATTCATCAAGCGATCGAAATCATCTTCCGTCGTATCAGCAAAAGGCGCATAAACACCAACACCAGCATTATTGACGAGGAAATCAAAATGCTCTGTCTGCCATTTGTCTTGAAGTGACTGCTTGACTTGTTCCGCGAAACCGTCAAAGGTTTTAGTGTTTGAAGTATCCAGTTGCAGGGCAACGGCTTTAGCTCCAATTTCTTCGATCGCAGATACGACATTTTTCGCATCCTCATCGCTGTTGTGATATGTCACGATGACATCGACTCCTTTTTTGGCAAGGGTCAAAGCCGTATTTTTGCCAAGTCCTCGGCTCGCCCCTGTTACCAATGCGATTTTTGTCTTGTCTTGGGTCATTGCCTTATCCTTTTACTGTTTTATTCAGATGTGTTCATCCTATGAGTAAAAGCAAGGGTTTTGAATACACAGACCTCGCAATTTATTGCCTAATCCTCCAAATTCCTCTTTTAGGAATGGCTCAAGATGCTCTATGATGAGCAAAAGGAAATGGTTAAATCAATCAAAAAATTAGCATGACGATTGAAATGCTCAACCAAGTAATAAACCAAGATGCGATCGCTAATCAGTGTCAAGAACTGGCGGCCTTGCTAACTCGGCACACCGACGGCAAAGGAAATGGTTTTCATAAAACAGACATAGACAAACTGGAATTTATGCGAGAATCTTCTGTTTCCGCCGCACTGCACGGTGTCTATCAACCTATTCTCGCCATCGTCATTCAGGGCAAAAAAGAAGCCTTGCTGGGTGAGGAAACCTATCGTTATGGCGCGGCTCAATATCTTGCGATCTCAGTTGATTTACCTCTGAGTGGATTTGTTGTAGAGGCCACTCCAGACAAACCGTATTTAGGATTCAAGCTGAATTTAGACCCACGCCAACTCTGCGATATTATCACTGCCCAAACCCAGCCAAGCGCAAGCAAGAAAGAAAACTCTGTCAGAGGCTTATTCGTCAGCAATGCCGATGCGCCGTTGCTCGATTGCGCCCTCAGACTGACAAGACTTTTGGATACGCCGCAGGATATCCCGATGCTGGCACCGATGATTATCCGCGAAATCTATTATCGTCTTTTAATGGGTGAGCAAGGCGAAGCTGTCCGCCAAATCGCCACATCTGGCAGCAATATGCAGCGCATCGCCGAGGTACTCAAACTGATTAAAACTGATTTTGCAAAACCGCTGCGGGTTGAGGATTTGGCAGGACAAGCCAATATGTCTCCTTCATCTTTCCATCACCATTTCAAGGGAGTTACATCGATGAGTCCACTTCAATATCAAAAGCAATTAAGACTATTAGAAGCACGTCGCCTGATGCTTGCCGAAAACTCCGATGCGGCAAATGCTGCCTATCAGGTTGGTTATGAAAGCCCCTCACAGTTCAGCCGCGAATACTCTCGTATGTTTGGTGCGCCGCCGATCCGGGATATTGAGCGTTTGCGTACTGCTTGAGCGTAACTGTTTCGACTATATTGGTTTTGTTCCGTTAATACAAGTGGAGGATGAAAGCAATGGAATATAGCGGTACATGGCGGATCACAGAGATGGCAATGTGGGATAGTGATTATTTGGACATGGAAGTTGAAGCCTATATCGAGATTGATGAAACAGGTTCAGGAGAATTTCAATTCGGTTTAGTATCAGGTCAAATTGACGGCGAAGTCGTAAAAGATGGAAAGGATCAGCGATTTGAATTTACATGGGACGGTAATGATGAGAACGATCCTGCATCTGGTAGCGGTTGGCTCAAATTAAAGGAGAAAAACTCGGTAGATGGTCGAATCAAATTGCACCAAGGCGACAGTTCTAGTCTTGTTGCAAAACGCATGAAATAGGCAATCAGCGATCGCACTATTGGTTATGCGATTTTTTTGATCGCAGATGAACGCAGATAAAATACCATCTGCGTTCATCTGTGTTCCGAAGCTGATATCTGCGGTAACAAAATCCAAATCTAACCAATAACCAATAACAACTGACTTAGGTTTCTCATGAAGGATTAATCGCAAACTCGCCCTCACTATCAACCTGTGCCGCACTTGTCACTACATCCAAAAACGCAAACACGGCCGGAACTAACAGCGCATCCCTCAAAACAGCCACCCCAATTACTCTCTCAAAATCCGCCGGCAAACTGCAAACTTTTACCGAAGCAGGTATCGGTTCTGCGGCCAAACGGGGCAGAATTGCTGTACCCAAACCTTGCATCACCATACTGACAATAGTTGAATCTTCGCTGAGTTCGTAACCGATATTTAAGGGAAACCCCGAAGTTGTCAAATATTTGCGAAGCGGTATCGAACAAGGATTTTCTGCGGGCTGCAAAATCAGGGGATAGTTCGCTAATTCTTCCCAGGTAATCTTAGCACTTTTACATTGTCCGTTCGGCGGCAGCAACACAACATATTTATCCCGCAAAATTTCTCTAGTTTCAAATTCATCAGAGATGGGAAGAGAGACAAAGCCGATGTCTGCTTTGCCCGATCGCAAAGCTTCTTCCACAGCTTGAGTATAATAAACTTCGGTAATGATGACCGCAATTTTGGGAAAGCAACTGCGAAATTTAGCAATAATACCCGGTAGGATATGAGTTGCGACACTCCGAAAAGTAACTATCCGTACCTGGCCTCCCTGCAAGCCTTTTTCTAAATCCGCTTCTTTGACCATCATTTCTAAGGCGCAGGCTATTTGACGCCCGTGAAGCAGCACCCTTTCCCCCACCGGCGTTAGTTGAGCACCGTGTCGCCCCCGATGGAACAGTTGCACTCCCAATTCTGTTTCTAAAGAGGCGATGGCGTGGCTGACTGCGGATTGGGACAGTTCCAATTGCAAAGCCGCCTCGCTAAAGTTTTCACAGTCTGCTACTGCTAGCAAAGCCTGAATTTGAGAGAATTTCATCCGCCGCGTATTGATTTCGTTCATAGCGTTTGTGCCAGTAGTACCCAAATTGTCACAAGGGCTTCGATCTATCGATTTTATTCATACAACCTATGCAAGCAATGCTTTGATTGTCAATGGTCGCAGAGTTAAAGTTAATTTATCAGGCAACAGATAGACTTTAACAAAACTTGCACGACAACAATATTGTGCTGTATTTGCGATGAAAGCATGGCATTTTTCAGCTATTATTTGTATTTTTTTAGTGCAATTTTTGGAGTATTTATAACTAAAAGGTGGTGGCTATGTCTACTTGCAAAAATCAGATCGATACCCCAAAAATGAAAGTTTTTTCGATTGCCGATCGAGCAAAACCTTCCGAAAAACAGAAATGGCAATCGCTCTTTTGGGTTATGAATCAAATTTGGCAGTTTTTCATAGTCGCCACTGCTGGCCCAGACGAGCTAAGAATTTGGCAGACATCAGATAATGATGGTAACACTTGGTGGCACGGTTGCGATCGAGCTACAGGTCGCTCTACTTGTGTGGCAACTGAGGATGAAATGCGCGCTTGGCTTGATCGGCGTTACTGCCAATAGTCGATTGTCGCTTGTATGGAACCGGGTTTATTTAGGTTGTTTGCCGTCATCAAAGGAATTGGTGAATCCGCCGCTACAAAAATTGGCAAATGCAAAGATTTCAGTGATGAGGCAATAATTGTGAATTTTTGATTTTTGATGGTTTAATTTCAAAGGAGATACTATGCTTCAAAGAATTTCCGAGTTAGCAGCGCCCGTTAGCGGAGCCCTCGAAGAGGATCGCATTATTCTAATGGAAAACGAGGTATACAGATTGCCTCAAAATCATCGAGAAATTCAAGTTTTGTCAGGAACTGCTTGGATCACGCTTGACCAACAGGACATCATTTTGCAAAGCCAGGAAAAAGCATCGCTTCCACCTAGCAAAAACTTTGCTGTCATATCCGCTCTCAACAATATGCCGCTGATTCTGACAGTCAGGCAAGACAAAAACCCAGTCAGAACCTAGGGATTGAGAAAAAATTCGGCAGGAGCACCCCAAAAAGCTCTATCTTAATAGTTATCACTTGGCTATTGGAGGACTCGATCGGTGCACTGCCGCTCTTACCACTTCAGCTATCTCGCAGCTATAAGTATTGTTTTATGGCCGGCACTCAGCTTGCTGGCAATTTCAGACGCTCGGGCTTATGCCCCAATTATAAATGCGAGGCGCGCCCAAGCGAGCGATTACGCCCAAGCAACAGACCCTAAAACGCAAGCAGACAAACTCTTTGAAACAGGACTAAAACAGTACCGCGAGGGTTTGTTTCGAGAAGCAATTCAAACTTTTGAGCAAGTTTTGGCAATTCGCAAGCAACTAGGCGACAAACCGGGAACCGGAGAAACGCTCAATAATATGGGGGAAGTTTATGCCGAAATGGGTTCGCAGCCCAAAGCTTTGGAAGTTTTGCGGCAAGCTTTAATCATTCACCGAGAAATCGGCGAAGGGCCTCGTATCGCGCGCACTCTAAATCTCATCGGTTTCGTCAACCGGATTGCAGATAAGTTTGACGAAGCGATGAAACTGCACCAAGAAGCTTTAGAACTTGCCAAAACTGCCAACGACCAAATTGAAATAGCAGAATCATTTCACAACATTGCGGCGGTGTATGCACAACAGGTAAATTACGCCAAGGCGATCGAATTTTACCAACAAGCGCGCACGATTCGCACGACCTCCGGCGATCGCCGCGATTTAGGCCGTACCCTCAATAACATGGGCGGCGTCTACTACAACATCGGCGACTTTAATAGAGCGATGGAATTTTACCACCAAGCTTTAGCAATTCGCCGGGAAATCGGAGATAGGGCTGGCGTCGGCCGCCTCCTCAACAACATGGCACTTACCTCTCGCAAACTCGGCAAAGATACTCAAGCGCTGATCTATTTTCAGCAAGCAATACCAATGTTAGAAGCAATCGGCGACAAGACAAGTATGGGACGCTTGCTCAACAATATGGGTGCGATTTATGAAAGTCTCGCTCAATATGACAAAGCTCTCGAATCCTACGAGCGAGCTTTGAAACTTGCTCGCGAGGGCGGTGACAAAGCCGGAGAAACTACAGCGATGGAGGGTATTAAGCGGTTGTCTTCCAGTCAGCTTGTGCCGCAATAAGGAGAGTTAAGCGGTTCGGCTTCTCGGGTAAAGATTGGAAGAGATAGACTTTGGCTATTGGGCAAGAATCTGTCAGTAGTTGCATCATGTGTTGCCAAAAATACATGGCTCAAAAAGAGGAAAAAGGCTTGAGGGGCGCTATAATTTGATTACTATCGCGATCGAAAGGTGGAATATGCAAAGCTCCATTGTCCTGAGCAGCGAAGAAGTTGCAAGGCGTGCCGAGAAGCTCTACGATGAGAAAATCCGTCAAGAAGTAGAGCGAGAAGAGAATATCGGCAAAATGGTTATTATTGATATCGAAACAGGCGATTACGCAGTAGACAAAATGGGTTTAGAATCAGCACGGCAGTTGCGGAAAAAGAATCCGAACGGTCGGTTATTTGGGATTCGGATTGGGTACAAGGTGGCGGCTGCAATTGGTGGAGTGATGGAGCGGGTTTCAAAGTGATTTCCGGAATCGTAACGGATAGGCACGCGACGGTTTCTGTAGTATTTCGTCTGCCCGATCGACCCGACATTACAATTGAATTTGTGATAGACACAGGATTTACCGACTTTCTCTGCTTACCTCTGGAAGTTGTATCCATCTTGGGGTTGCCTTTTGAGTACAATATGCGTGCGAATCTGGCTGACAATAGCAATGTAGTGCTTCCGGTACATACCGCTACGATTCTTTGGAATGCAGAGGAGCGAGATGTTCGCGTACTTGCAACAGGAGCAAGACCGCTACTTGGAACTGCTTTGCTGGATGGATATGAACTGGTTGTACAGTTTACAGAAGGTGGACTGGTTACTATTGAAGAGTTGTAAGTTTTTACTAATTTAATAAATTTAAACTATGAATATTCGTACTGAAAAACCAGAAGATTTAGAAGCCGTTCGCAACGTCAATATTGCGGCATTCGGGCGAGAAAATGAGGCAAACTTAGTCGATAGATTGCGGGGAATAGCAGCTACATTTTCATTCGTTGCCGTCCAATCCGATCGCATTGTCGGACACATTTTATTCAGTCCGGTTGTCGTCGAAGGAAAATGTTCTAGCAATTTGTCGATTCTGGGGTTGGCACCAGTCGCAGTTCTTCCCGAATATCAGCGCCAAGGTATAGGAACGCTGCTGATCCAGCAGGGTTTAGAAGAGTGCAGGCGATCGGGATTTCAGGCCGTGGTTGTGCTGGGCGATCCAGATTTATATTCGCGTTTTGGGTTCGTTCCTGCTAGTAGCAAGAGCTTGAAATGCGAATATGATGTGCCCGATGAAGCTTTTATGGTTTTAGAGTTAGAAAGTGGAGCTTTGCAGGATTGCAGCGGAACGGTGAAGTATCGATCGGAGTTTAGTCTATGCGAGTGACTTTCGCGGCGGTTTTTCTGATGATATATCGTACAACCAACATTAGAAAAATAAGATTGAGGAGTCAGAGTGGAAAGCGGTTGTGCTGTACTTGCCTTTGTGAAGCATAAAACTTGCACAGCTATTGCCCAGCAAAGTTATTTAAACGCTCCCTTTTCCCCTCTCCACCTTTGCACCGTGCAATCCAAAAATCGGAGTTTGAGCAGATTTCCCCTTCAGAGAAACATCTCCCAAAGCCTCGCAAATAAAGTTTAGCTCGATCGACTCACACACCCTTTCAGCAATCAAAATTTGGTTTTCCCCCGCCTTGCTCATCAACCGAGCCGCCGTATTCACCGTATCGCCGAGGATATTAAACTCCCTGCGCCCTCGGGGTTCCCCAACCTCAGCAGCAAACACCGGCCCCAGGGATAGCCCAATTTGACAGCTTACTTTTATTTCTTGACCCCCGATAATTACCGGAGGCAAAGCTGCAATCATATCTCGGATTGCAATCGCCGCACTAGCCGCGCGGCTGGTGTCATCCGTGTGAGCGTCGGGCACGCCAAAATAAATCAGCATATCCGAACCCTCTAAGTGCGCCGTTACTTTTTGCAACACGCCCCCTTTAGCTGACACTACAGCATCAATCGACGCAAACACCCGAGAAAAACTTACTACCAGATTGACTTCTTCCTCCGGCGAAGCTTTGTCCACAGACTCCGGTAAACCAATCAAGTTGACAAACATCACCGTCGGTTCAGGAAAATCCGGCGGGATTTTCCGCCTGTCAGCATTTTCCACCAGCAGCCTCAGAATGGCTTTGGGAATATAACTAGCAAGGGGTTCAAGCCGCTTGACAGATTCCCCGATTTCTTTTACCAAGCCCGAAACGCTGCGATCGAGCAATACCGAACTCGGCATCCGCCGCCGAGTCAAAGTGATATCATACTCTCCGAGTCGATCGTCCGTTAAATCGTCCGCCACCAAAAAATAACCCGGTTTCCCGGGTTCAAAACGAAATTCCTCTCCCAAAGACTCTTTAGCAGTTTCAGTCAAACACACCCGCCCCACAGTCCCAGAACCCTCAGCTTGCTTGGCTTGCTGAACAGAATGCCCCAGCAGTACGTAAGCCATCCGCTGCGGGGTACCAATGTCAGCACTAATGTAGCGGCCGCAGTGGATGCCCACCCGCATCTTCAAAGACAAAACACCCCGCGCCGTTTCAATATTGGCAAATTCAGCCATAGCCCGCTGCATCCGCAAACCCGCCCGCACCGCCCTCGCTGTATCCTCTTGGTGAATTCCTGACAGAAACTGCACCAGCATCGCATCTCCGGTAAACTCCAGCAAGTCCCCGCCCGATTTGCTGACAATTTCAATCATCGAGGCAAAATAGTCGTTAATCACCCCCAGCAGCGTTTCAGCTCCCTTGCGCCCCTCGGCCGCATTCGCTTCCAACAGCGACGTAAACCCGGCCAAATCCGTGAACAACAAGGTGCCTGTTTGCCACTGGTAGCGTACCTCGCCCGGGTTTGGCGGAGATTCGGACACGGGTCTGGGTACGTAGTCGTGGAGGATGTAGCGGAGAGTGCGCAGGTGATCGAAAACCGCCATGAGCGTTGCGGGGGACGGATCTACCCACGCAGCAGCGTACAGTTGGGCGGAAAGGAGCGATCGCAGCCGCAGTTCGATCGCAGCTAAGGGAGGATTGTAGGTTAATCTATTAATAATTTCCACCTAGTCTATTCTTAAAAAATAAGGTAAGTTCGATCGCTCTAGAGGCAACACAAATAGCTCGACTTAATACCATTATGATAAGTTTCCCGTGAACCCATACCAACCTAACCCAGAACCCACGATAGAAACTTCCGAAAGTCACAGTTTGCTAGCTCCCGATTTGATCAAAGCTGCTCGATCGGCCTATGGTATGTATTTAAAAGTGCATTCCGACCAGATGCAGCGTCCGGCCGGTGTAGTTGTCAGTCAAGGCAGCGATCGAGGTCAGCTAATTTTTGCTTCGCAGCCCGTTTTGTTGCCCGGTGAACGTTTTGTTACTTTTGACGAAATAGAATCTCAAATGTATTAATGGGTAATTGGTAATTGGTCATTAATCATTGGTAACTAATATTATGTCCGCTCAAACGCTCGCAATAAAATAGGTTTCTAGTGCAGGCCTAAGTTTTCAGGATTTTATGAAAACTTGCATTCTTGACTATTAACACCTTTTATGATGGGTAATTGACCGGGCACGATCTAAAAACTAACAACTAACAAGTGACACATAATCACAGTCAACAATGAACAGTCAACAGACAACTTAATGGAAATAATCTTTAATTGCCTTGTCACGGCGATCGTCTTTATTGTCGGATCTGCTATTGGCAGCTTTCTAAATGTGGTAGTCTATCGGTTGCCTGCGGGTTTGTCGGTGATACACCCTCCTTCTCGCTGTCCCAAATGTTTAAATCAACTCAGAAGTTACGAAAATATACCCGTTTTCGGTTGGCTGTGGCTGCGGGGACGCTGCAATCACTGCCGCAGTCGCATTTCGGCCCGCTATCCGGTGGTGGAAGCAGCTACGGGTTTGCTGTTTTTGCTAATCTTTTGGCGGTTTGGCGTAACAGTGCAAACTCTGGGTTTTTGGGCTTTGTTTAGCTGGCTGTTGGCTTTGTCTTTGATTGATTGCGATACAATGACTTTGCCTAATTCTTTAACTCGATCGGGTTTGGTGCTGGGATTGGTTTTCCAGGTGGCGAAAGGTTGGTGGCCGACATTTAGTCCGATCGACTCGGTACACTATCTCGTACTCGACGGGATCGCGGGAGCAGTTGTGGGGTTGTGGCTGTTTGACGCCATCGGACTTGCCGGGACGATCGGCCTGGGGCAGAATGCTATGGGCGCCGGAGATACCAAATTGGCTGCCTTGATGGGAGCTTGGCTGGGCTGGAAATACTTGCTGCTAGCGGGATTCATCGCCTGTGTAGCCGGGGCTTTTGTCGGTGGCGGGGCGATCGCTCTGGGGCTCCTCGATCGGCGTCAACCCATGCCTTTCGGCCCGTTTCTGGCTCTCGGTGCAGCAATTACTGCTCTGTGGGGCGAAGCCATCTTATCTACTTACTTGCAGTTGTTTTTCCCTAATTTTAGTTTCTGATCTGCCGGTAGTCTAGCGATCGAACATAATACTGTCTCAAAAATTGGTAAAATTGTTCCGTGTCTTGGATTACACTTACAACTACTAGCTTTCGCTGGGAAGCGGAATTAATGCAGCAGCTCCTGGCTGCTCATCAAATCCCGGCCCGGATTGTAGACTTGGGCATAGCATCTTATTTGGGTGCTGGAAGTGCTACAGCCCTGCAAGTTCTTCCACAACACCAGCGAACAGCATCGCTCCTCATCAGTCCAGTTGAAGATGAGCCAGAATCTGGTGATTAGTCATTAGTCATTAGTCATTAGTCACTAAACAACTAGCAATTGACAACTAGCAACTGACAACTAACAATTACTAATTACCAATTCCAAATTACCAATTACCAATTACCAATTACCAAGTTTTAATGTCTCTATTTGATTGGTTTGCAAATCGACGAAAATCAGTACCGAACTCCCAAGAACGGCCGGAACGAGAAATTGCGGACGGACTTTGGAATAAATGCGAAGCTTGCGATGCCCTGAGTTATACCAAAGACCTGCGAGCAAATCAAATGGTTTGCTTGGAATGCGGGCATCATATCAGAGTTTACAGTGACGATCGCATCGAGCAGTTGATCGATCCCAATACCTGGATGCCCATTAACGAAGGACTGCACGCCACAGATCCCCTAAAATTTCGCGATCGCAAAAAATATAGCGATCGACTGCGAGAATTTCAAGAAAAAACAGGCCACCTAGACGCCGTAGAAACAGGCATCGGCAAACTCGAAAATTTGCCTGTGGCCCTCGGAGTCATGGAATTTCAGTTCATCGGCGGCAGCATGGGCTCAGTAGTCGGAGAAAAACTGACTCGCCTCATCGAACACGCCACGCGGGAACGCTTGTCCGTGCTCATTGTCTGCGCTTCTGGCGGTGCGAGAATGCAAGAAGGAATGCTCAGCTTGATGCAAATGGCTAAAATTTCCGGGGCTCTAGAACGCCATCGGGAAGCGAGACTGCTTTACATCCCGATTTTGACCCACCCGACCACCGGCGGCGTCACCGCCAGTTTTGCCATGCTGGGAGACGTTATAATTGCAGAGCCAAAAGCTACTGTAGCCTTTACGGGCGGCCGGGTAATCGAGCAAACTCTGCGCGAAAAGCTGCCGGAAAATTATCAAACTTCCGAATACTCCTTCGCCCACGGTTTTGTAGACTTGATCGTACCCCGGACTCAATTAAAGAAAACTCTCGGTCAGCTTATCAGCCTCCACCAGCCCCAGCCGTTCTTGGGCGGCTCGGAATTGTCCGCCCTCAATGGCAGCGACGGCCACGCTGTGCCCCCGCAGACTCACGCTTTCAAGCTTTCTCCCTAAGCAGCAACGCCGGATGATTGTCTGTTGGTAAGTCCGGGGGAGAGACGAAAAATCTCTGAGCAATTGCTCAAAACCCGGTTTCTCGCAAAAATATTGAGTTTGCTAGCGAGACGTTCACGCAGACACTAGGTTTTGAGCCCCGCGCGCGCAAGTCCTATTGGTAATAACGACGCAGCAGTGGGATGATATTGATCGGAAGTTGATTGGCCCTGAAGTTGGGCTGGGCAAAAATGCCTAGTCGCAGTTAGCGGTTAGTTAGCTGGCGATCGAACAAGATCTCAGAACAAACTAACAGAACAAGCTAACAGCGCTTTCTGAAATTGTCCGGCTTTCAGTTAATAGCCGTCAACTCAATTTTGACCTGTCAGCGACCTAAAAATTATGGGTTTTGCAGACCTGTCCATCGCAGAAATAGCAGAGGACTTCAACGTCCCTGTTGAAGACGTGATCCGCTTGTGCGACGAGTTGGAAATTGCCTACAAGCACCCTCAAACCCGTTTGGCTTTGGAGGATGTTAAGGCAATTATGTCTACTCTCGAAAAAAGGCGCGACTCAAAACTTCTTGCAGATTAGATCGCAAAATTCCTCTACCTTTAAAGGTATGGCTGCACTAACTTTCGCCAGTTGTTGCAGAAAGAGGGAATTTTGAACAGAAATCTGTTTGCCAGCTATGCTCTCTTAGCGTTCAATAATTTGCCGGATTTTTTTAAGGAGAACCATGCTTAAAAGATACTTAATTGCTCTGACCGCTGTATTCTTGACATTTCAGTTATTTGTCAGCAGTGCGATGGCTGTCGAACTGAGTCCTGAACTTCGCACTGTGACTTTGAATGACAAGGGTGCTCCGGTAGTGCTGAGCCTCAAACAAGTTCAGCAAGGCAAACGCCTGTTTAATTCGGCTTGCGCTCAATGTCACGCTGCGGGCATGACAAAAACTGACCCCAACCTGAATTTGAGCCCGGAAACTCTGGCTTTGGCCAACCCGCCCCGGAATAATATTGAGTCGCTGGTGGACTTTATGAAAAATCCCACCACTTATGACGGGTTTGAGGAAATTTCGGAAGTGCATCCGAGTATGAAGAGCGCGGATATTTTCGCTGAGATGAGAAATCTCTCGGATGACGATTTGTACGCGATTGCCGGTCACATTCTGTTGCAGCCGAAAATTGTTGCCAAGCAGTGGGCTGGTGGCAAAGGCGCTCGCTAATCGATTTTAGATTTTAGATTTTGGATTTTGGATTTGGGATGGGGCTGGGGTTTGGCAAGGATTGCTGGCTGGCTGTTTTTCTATCTAAAATCTGAAATCTAAAATTTACCCCCTGCTCATTGATTCTCGCCAGTCGAACCCGCCGACTTAAGCTTGTGGACTGGTTGAGGGCGACGAAAGCCAGAGTGAAACAAGAAAATTCGATTTTGCGAGCAAATGTTAGTGAATTATTGACAGTTCTACGCCCTTATGCTGCATCGTGGTGTTTTTGTCTGCTTTCTGTTGGGGATGTTAATTATTTTGCCGCTCGTGCTGTTGGCTCCTCAACCTGTTTTGGCTGCTGGCGATTCTTACGTGAATAGGTATTTAGAAGCCAGCGAACCTGTGGCTTTGGAGTTGGACTCTCAGGGGAATACTCGGTTGTTTTCGGCTCAGGATTTGTCTGCGGGCAAGGTGTTGTTCGAGCAAAGTTGTATGAATTGTCACGTCGGAGGAGCTAATTTGCCAGATCCCACGATATCTCTGTCTTTGGCTGACCTGAAGGGGGCGACCCCTCCCCGCAACAACATCAATAGTTTGGTGGCGTTTCTGAGAGAACCGATGACTTATGACGGTACTGAGGAGAGTTTTTGGTGCCGCCAAGTCCCGGAAAGCTGGATGCCGCAGGCAGAAATCGAAAATTTGGCGGCTTTTGTGATCCGGGCCGCTCAGAAAGCTCCGGCCTGGGGCGTGGAGAATTTTGAGAGTTGAACTACCGCTGCAAAAAAGTGGTAAATTACTCGGGAGAACGCGATGCGACTGCGCGATCGCGCCTGTTTTAACAGGTAAAATATCTAAAGAATCACCCTTTCCGTGTCCATTAGAGGAGAACTGCGTTGAAAAGACTCTTATCGATCGCCCTGTTAGCGTTCGCAATTTTTACCGTGGGCTTTGGCCGCCCTGCTTTGGCAGGAGATGCTGCTAAAGGAGCTAAAATCTTTAGCTCGAACTGTGCTGCTTGTCACATCGGTGGCGGCAACGTGGTTATGGCCCAGAAAACATTGAAATCGGCTGCTCTTGAGAAGTACGGCATGAATTCTCTCGAAGCTATTACCACTCAGGTAACTAAGGGCAAAAATGCTATGCCTGCTTTCGGCGCCAAGTTGAAGCCCGAACAAATTGAGGATGTAGCAACCTACGTGCTCGAACAATCTCAGAAAGACTGGAAAGGCTAAACTGCCTCTTTGAAGTCGGACAAGCTGGGCTGGCTTGATTTAATTTAAAACTTGTCCTCCCGATCGCACCCTCTCTCTCTTTTTGGCGAATAAATGTCGGTTTGCAGCGATCTTAACCTGTTTGGGAAAGAGCGCCAGAAATCGGATTTTTATTAGCCCAAGGGCGAGGGAGGGTAATTCTATTTTAGATTTTAGATTTTAGATTTTAGATTGAAGATTGAAGATTGAAGATTTTAGATTTGAAATTTGAGATTGCTAAATGCTGACTTTGGATAAATTGTCCAGCACCTTACATTAACAAGGCTTACGCATGGGGGCTAGAAACCTGGTTTCTACGAAAAATCCTGGGTTTTAATTAGAGAAATATAGGAAGAAACCGGATTTCTGAGGTCGCAAGTGCGATCGAGAATTAATTAAAATTTATAATTTCTGGGGTTCATAAATTCAAATATGTGCTAGGATATAACCCCCTTATTAGAAAAGCATTGAAATCAATCAGAAAAGTGGAGTCTACACCTGCAATGAACGTAAAAACATCAGCAAAAGTTAAAACTCAAGTTAAAACTCTCGGAGACGCAGCCTCTGAGGCGATTGAGAAATATTTCCGCAAAAGTGTAGCGCACGAGGCTGAAGTTATCAAAGACAAAGACGCGGAAGAACTTCATCAAATGCGCGTGGGATTGAGACGTTTGCGATCGGCTGTAACGGGTTTTGCTCCGGTTTTAGACTTGCCAAAAGAGGCTTCTGAGCGCAAAATTGGTAAGGTGGGGCGGATTCTGGGAACGCTCAGGGATTTGGATGTGATGCTCGAAAGTCTCCAAAACCGCTATTACCCGAATTTGCCGGATGACGAACAGGAAGTTTTGGATAAGGCTTTGTTGAATTTGCTCAAACAGCGCCACCGGGCTTTGAAAGGGGTGAGGGCGATTTTAGAGCACAAAACCTACGAATCGCTGAAGCAGTCGATCGAGGATTGGCTGGAAAAACCGCAGTATCGGGCGATCGAACATTTGTCAATTGCTGAGGTTTTGCCGGATTTACTGTTACCTCAAGTCAGTGAGTTTTTCCTGCATCCGGCTTGGCTGTTGGGCACGGAATATGAGGATGGCAAAGTTAAAGTTGCTAAGGATTTGAATGCTGAGGCTGTCGAAGAGAAGTTAGCAGCAGAGGGAACTATTCTGCACGATTTGCGGAAGCAAGCGAAGCGGGTTCGCTATTTGATGAATCTGTTTGGGGATTTTTACAGCGAGACTTACGAAGTTTATGTCGAAGATGTGAAAGCTGTTCAGGAATGTTTGGGCGATATTCAAGACAGTGAAGTTTTAGGCGAGTTTCTGACAGATTTTGTCGATCGCGATCTGAAAAAAGAGTTGCCGAAATTGGCTGATATTTTGGCACAAAATCGCTACGCAGCTTGGCAAAAATGGCAGTTTTTGCAGCGCAGGTATTTGAGTTCGGAAATTCGCCAAGGTTTGCGATCGGTATTAATTCATCCTGTGGTTAAAGATGCTGTTAAGGTCGATTAGCTGTCGGAATTTTAGTGGGTTTGCAGTTACGCTTGGGCGCGGTTTGGGCGCAACTGCAACCAACAGAGAAGTAGCTCGTTCTAATTAAACGTAAGACGCTCTAGATTCGCGTATCCCTACCCCCCTGCTCTTAAAATTTTGATTGCCTATATTAAAATTCTTGCCGGCAGGGAGAGTCCCCCGCCTGTCAAGATTTTGGTTGAAAGTAAACAAAAACTTTAGTCATGGAAAAGAAAATGAGTAGCCAACTTAACAAACCTCTGGAAATATGGATCAATGAAGATTTACTACTTCCTGGTGTACGCCCAGCCCCACTGCTAATGCACCTCAGCCCGCCGGACACTAATCCAGAGTTAAAGTTTTGGAATTTGCTCAGGGATAAATTGCCGGATCTAGTCAAGATTCACCGATTTACAAAATTGGCAGATGCAGGCAAGATTGTGGTGACTCCACATTTTATTTCAAGTTATTATAGCTTTAAGAAGCAAGGTGAATTTTATAAATTCAAACGCCAAGTATTAGGATCGCAACGAACTCTCGTCACTTTTTCAAACAGTATGGAGTTTAAGCCTTCTCAAGGAGAAATATTTTTTGCATCTGCCACTTACAATGATAAAAAAGAAAAATCAATACCTACGCCCCAATGGCTTTACGAATTAGGAGAGAAGGTAAATATCTCAAAACCATCAATTCCTACTGTCGGTTTTGTGGGAAATAGTGAATATCCATCCCGACTAAATTCGCTGATATTACGTTATATTAAATTTTCAGATTCTATGGTTAACTGGATGGCAGGCAACCTTTCTGTTAATCGTAATTTGAATTTGGGAAGGCGAATGTTGATTGCAGCATTAGTCCGAAAAAAAATAATTAATGAATTGCGAAAAGCGAAAAATCTACAAACATCTGTGATTGAAAGAAAGGGAGAGTTTTTTAGTCTGCCATTGGAAGAAAAAAAGCGCCAAAGAGCCGAGTATATCGAAAATATCGAGAATAATGCTTATATCTTGGCGATGAGGGGAGACGATAATGGCTGTTACCAGCTCTTGGAGGTGATGTCAGCAGGAAGAATTCCGGTTTTCATTGATACTAATAGATTGTTACCGGAGTTGAGAGGGATGAAATGGGAAGATTTTTGCGTTATCGTTCCTTTTTCGGAAGTTCATCGGATTGGAGATTATATCCAAGCTTTTCACGATAAACTTTCGGATGAGGATTTTGCTGAGGTTTGCCGGAAATCTCGCGCTGCTTTCGAGCAGCTACTCCCTCACAACTTTGTTGTCAGGATTTTGGACATAATTGCCAAAAGTACCAACTAATGATGTATAAAAATGGCTAGAGAATAGCATCTAAGAATGTCGGAGCTAACTTAAATATCGGATAAAATTACAGCAGTTATTAATCATTTGCCCAATTTCTCTCCGGCAGACGTGTTAGACTTGGCTAGTTAGGGCTTGCTGAATAATCGATCGCAAACCAATAACAGGAGCGATCGATATCTGAAAGCTCAGTTAAAGATAAGTT
>NZ_JAUBPO010000305.1:0-1091 GCF_036700785.1 Microcoleus sp. S28C3
ATGAATATCCATAGGGTAGAAATCAAGTAGTGGTATCTCATTATACGGTTTTCACCAAAAACCCAGAAGAACCGAAAAACTTTGGAAGACCATTTAAAAGCTGGACGTAGTTTTAGCGAAAGCGAGGTGAAAGAATTAGCTAAATCGCTGTTAGAAATTTTGATTTATTTGCACAAACAAGAACCGCCTGTTATTCATCGCGATATTAAACCCAGCAATATTTTACTGCACAGCAGATCCGGTCACTCGGTCGGACAAGTTTATTTAGTTGATTTCGGCTCGGTGCAGAACCAAGCTGCAAAGTTTGGCGGCACAATTACAGTAGTGGGAACTTACGGATATATGGCGCCGGAACAATTTGGCGGGCGCTCGGTTCCGGCTTCTGACCTTTATGGTTTAGGTTCAACTTTAATTTATTTGGTAACAGGTTTGCATCCCACGGAACTGGCGCAGCAGGATTTAAAAATTCAATTTGCCGCTCGCATCACGCATCTCAATCCTAATTTAGTTGATTGGCTGGAGTGGATGACGGAACCGAGTTTATCCAAACGGTTATCTTCGGCTGAGGAAGCATTGCGATGTCTCAAAAATCCCAGTTCTATCGACAAAAAATCTATAGCCTTGCAGCCGCAAGGCAGCGATATTAAATTGACAAAAAATTCGGAGTTTATCGAAATTATATTTCCGCCGCCAGGAGTTGGTTTTGGGTTAATTGCTCTGTTTTCTACTGCGGTTGCTGCAACTGCCATATTATGGGGTAATTTTGATTATAATAAGCCATTCACTAATTCAGAGATAAATCTGCTAATTCTTGTGATGATAGCAGAAAGTTTATCAGTTGCGGTAGCAGTAATGTTTCTGTTTGCACTATTTCGGAAATTGCGTTTCAGAATCGATCGCCAGCAAATCTCCTATAGCAGCCATCTGCTCGGATTGAGATGGAATAATTCCAAGGCAGCCCCCAGACCGGACATTTGCCAGTTGGAAATTGAAGAAATTAAATCTCTTATGCCCGATAACAACAGTTCGGACATATTTTGGGAGAGTCAGGCTCTGAGAGAGCCGTATTCTAGGAGTTTTCGGTAGTTTGG
>NZ_JAUBPO010000306.1:0-1090 GCF_036700785.1 Microcoleus sp. S28C3
AATACGTCAATATACTTACACACAGAAAATCATTTAGGATTGCTCTAGATATAGAAAATCATTTAGGATTGCTATATCAGGATTTTCACAAGTTATGTTTTTGCTTTAAATATTCCCATTTTGCTTGTTTGTCTGGATCGTCAAAATCCAGCGGTTCCGGTACAGCATCTCGATCGAATAAACCTTGAAATGCCTTCACGTTAGTTTTAAACTTTTTTTGAGGTGCTTCAGGTGCGATCGCATTTTCTGACGCGCTGGCTTGTTTAACCGTATCAGGTAGCTGCAAGACGATGATTTCTACATCTCCCGGCGGCAGATTCACGGGTTCCACAACTACCAAGTTGCCAGTTGCATCGATTTTACCTCTAAGTTTGTATGCTTGCACGGTAATCTCCGATAACTATGTTTCTATTATATGACATAATAACTTGCTTCATTACCAATCCTCTTCACCACCAATCTTAATGTCTCTGCTTTGAATCTCTTCTATAAAAGTTTTTAAACTGGGATTTTCTGCGTAATGCTTCATCAAAACTTTATGCTTGCGATATTGTTTTGAAATTATTCGATAATATTCAGGATTTTTAGCATTAGCGTCGATCGTAGGATTGTTTTTTTTCGCAAGTTGCGAATTTAAAGCCTTGAGACAGTTGGTAACTTTAGATTTTTTATTTTCGTCTGGATACAGTGGAAGCAACCAACACTCAATAGAATGTACGGAGATTGCAAATATAATTTTTTGTTGATATTGGCTGTAAAAATCATCGCCGATCGCACCCCTAAACTTTTCAATAACTTTTTCAATTAACTGCTGAGGAGTAAATTCACCGTTTTCATCTTGCTTGGGGATATTATAATCGTCTGAAACATCCGTATCTATCTGGATAATGATATAGTCAATAGATTGGAAGGCTTGTTTAAACTCGCTTGACTGACAATATTTAAAAAGTAGAGTCCAGCCGCCGTATGTGGATTTATCTCTGTCTGGTTGAAGTGGTCTGATATCTAAATTTGGGCTCTTCTGGAGTCAAGGTGATAAGCAAAACTAATTAGAAAAGCAAGCTAATAGCCTCGCCCGAAAGTTATCAAA
>NZ_JAUBPO010000307.1:0-1080 GCF_036700785.1 Microcoleus sp. S28C3
GAAGTTTGTTCGCCATATTGGATTTCCTCTACTTTTACCCTAGATTTTAGTGTACCTTCATAGTGAATTGGTATAAGCCAACACCAAATGTACTCCGTCTTCGATATATTTTTCTAGGTTCTTGACGCCGACATACATATTTTCCTACCTGCTTTTTCTGAAGTTCAGTTCCTTCAAATATTGCCTCCAGGTAGGCGAGTGTCATCAGCAGAATTATGTGAATCAGTCGGTTGCCTTTTAAGCTAGTTCCTTCCAGATCGTAGCCTCCTGTTTTACAATCAAGGGAACATTTCTTCAATGCCCATCCGTTGCTTGTAAGCATCGATAGCTGCCGATAATGAACCTAAATCTGTGAGAATAAACCATGCTTCATCAACCTTCCATGCTCCAGAGTTTCTTTTCCACTTACAAGCAACATCAAATCCAGTGGCCGGCCGATTTTTCCTAACTCTTTTACCTTGAAAATATAAAGATGTTCCACAGTATGATTCCTAATTCATCTAATCGGTGCCAAACTAAATGCTATGTTTCGATACAATGATTCTTCTTCAGTCTGAAGGAAAAAGACACACCCTTTTGCTTCAGCCAGTTTCCCAAGTCGATCGAACAAAATTTACGGTCTCCTAAAACGATGACTTTATATTTTGAAAATAATGGTAAAACCTGCTGTAGATTTGTCGTTTGTTCCTCGAAGTTGCTGCTCCCCAATTTGGGTAACAATAACCAGTATAATGGAATTGCTCTTCGCTCCCAGATTAAGCTAACCATGAACAAATTAATACAGCCCCATTGACTGATCTCGATTGATCTTGATAAGCGAGTACCAACACGGCAATAAGTGGTCAACCAATAAGTAATTAATGGGAACCAAATTAATTCGATTGTTAAGTGAGGTAAATCTAAAAATCTTTGTAATTTACGTCGCCGACTTTCGGCTGTAATTAGACAGGGACATACTCGGGAGAGCCACTCCAATCTCACTTGTTTTTCTGATTGGATCACCGATAAGCTGTTTCGCATTTAAATTGTGATAATAGCATTTCCTTTGTTTTTAAGTTTCCGTCCCCATTTGATAACCAA
>NZ_JAUBPO010000308.1:0-1047 GCF_036700785.1 Microcoleus sp. S28C3
TTTTATGTATGACTGTACTTTAAGCCTTGGATAGCTTTCCTCGCCACTCACCCCAAAAAACTGTCCGGACTGTTGGCTGGCTATAGCTGAATTAAATTATAAGCTTAAGCACAATGATCGTATTAATATCCATAATTTATCTCCATTGTTAGTCATAAACTACGAACCCCACTGACTGCCATTCACGCTGACATCCCACACCTTAAACTTACCCGTTCAGCTACAGCAAGAAGCTGAAAAATTGGTGACACTCCAAGGCATTTCCCTCTATTGGTTTATCCTCTGGGCTGTAGCCGAAAAAGTCGCTACCCTCAACCAGCAGAATGACGATCGCGCTTTTCCTGAAATCACCTATGTGCGCGGCGCTAGCGGCCAACTCGTTCCCGTTTTGCGCGCCAGTCGTTTGCGAGTGCAAACATTAGTCATCAGAGCCAAAAAATGTGGTTTTTCGCCAAACCAAATTGCCGCTGAGTATGACTTAAGTGAAGCTAAAGTGAACGATGTTCTCGCTTTTTACGCGGCCCACGCTCAAAAAATAGATGCCTCTATTGACGCTGAGCAAATTATCGAACCCGTAACTCGTCGGCGTTATTCCCTTGAGGATTTGGTTGAGGCGATCGCGCCTGAGAATCTTCATAATGAGATTGACAGTGGAGTTGCTGTGGGGAACGAAGTGTGGTGACACAATATTGCTATTTGTATGGTGCGTCGCTGTGAGATTTTCCTGCTAGTTGAAATAGCTACCGGGAGCGACGCACCCGAAGGTATTACTGTAGGGAACGAATAAAGTTTCCTGTCATACTCACCAAATTGTTTGAATAGTAGTTAACGCTTGAATTTTTGCGTCGCGGGTGACTAACGGAAGACTCAAAGATAAAGCAGTGGCGGCAATAATCCTGTCTGGCATATCAGGAACCGTTGCCCTCTCAATTTGTTGAATAGTTGCCGAGATATTGCGATCCAAAGGTGCTATAGCGATCGCAAATGGTTTGTAAATCATAAATCATGTATAATCAGGTATGTGAATCTAAGTAGGAGTTGAAATGG
>NZ_JAUBPO010000309.1:0-1045 GCF_036700785.1 Microcoleus sp. S28C3
GGAGCATTATCTTTTCTAATCCGACAATCATCTTCACGAAAACCCACATCTAATACCCAATGTAAAGAATTTTCAATCCCCCAATGGCTGCGGACTGCTTCACCCAGTTTTTGAGCATTATTTGGTAAACTACTAATGTAATAACGAGTTTCAATAGTTGTTTTTCCCTTCACTATTCTCACGGATTCTATCAGACCTATACTTTGAAGTTTGTTCCATTGATTGTCGGGGTCAATCAACTCTTTTATTTCACTTAACATTAAGTGATGTCGGATTTCTGAGCGACCGTGATTGTCCTCTTTCTTAGTCGAATAAGCTGTATGGGTAAATCCCGAAAATCCTTGTCTAATTGCTTGCTTAAACAACTCTTCTACTCTGGCATACAGGGATGGCTGGTTCTTTTTTAAGGTGATTACATAATCTCCTTCTTGTTCGACAATTGACTTCACAATTGACCTCTGACAGCCTATGGCATCAATGGTAACAATACTTCCATTTAATTCTAATACTTTTAGTAAAGCCGGAATAGCTGTGATTTCATTAGATTTTTTATCGACCTTAATTTGTCCTAACACTAATCTTTGACTGGTCGCCCAAGCACTGACCATATGAATTGCTTTTTTATCTCCCCCCCGATCGTAAGAATGGCGAAGAGTTTTGCCATCAATTGCGATTACTTCTCCGGCATTGAAGCAACTAATAGATTGAATCCAACTCAAAAAACATTTCTGAAATTGCTCCGGTTTGATGCGAGAAAATACTCGCGCAATTGTGTCATGTGAAGGGATGCCATTCGGCAATTCTAAAATTTTTTTTAACCATTCGTATTTAGCTCGCCCATAACTTTCAATATCCACCCATGTATCAGCACCGCAAATCACGGCACAAATTGAGATGGTGATAATATCAATTAATTTATGATGTTTCGTCCGCTCAATTCTTGGATCTTCTAAGTCAAAAAAATGGTCAGCAATGGTACTTTTAGGTTTGAGTCTCATACAGGGTAAACTCTAATTAAATGTTTTGTAGGTACTCAATAATAATC
>NZ_JAUBPO010000310.1:0-1021 GCF_036700785.1 Microcoleus sp. S28C3
TACAGCAGATTGCAGGTTTATAGATGACAGTAACAGCATTTAGTAAACCAGTTTTTTAAATGTTGAGGATTTATTAAATCTAGTGCGACGGCAATTAAGGTATCAATCATTTTTGTGGTAGCTGGAGAAAACTTACGCAGAAAAGACTTAAGTTGTGACCACCATAATTCAATGGGATTAAAATCGGGAGAATACGGTGATAAGTTAATAATACTTGCACCAACTGCTTCAATCATAGGTGCAATAGAAGCCATTTTATGTGCTGGCAGATTATCCATTACTACTACCGCTCCTACCCAAAGTTCCGGCACTAAAAACTTTTCTATAAACACTTCAAATGCTTTGCCATCCATTGAGTCATTCATCGTCATTAGTGCCAACACTTTTTTAATACTAATAGCTCCAATTGCTGTGATTTTCGCACCCCGATAAAATGGTTTTAAATCAGATACTCTCGTACCGTGAGGTGAGCGAGCATAATTTCTAGTCAAACCGAGTAAAACCCCCATTTCATCAAGAAAAACCAGGTTCTCGGGAGCTATATTCTTCACGTTTTCCCAGTATTCTCCTCTTAATTTTTGCACCCGGTCTGTTGCCGCTTGACTACTGAGTAGTGTCTTTTTTTTTTGAGTTAGTCCCAGCCTTTTTAATTCTCGGCACATGGTACTAGGACTTACCCATTGCCCGTACATATTACCCCAATATTCACAATATTCTGACAACGTGCTATCTGGATATTTTTCTACCAGCTCACAGAGTTGGCTTGAGTATCTATTCAACTCACTTTTGAGACTTCCACCTTGACGGAGGGGTTGAATATCTCCTGTAATTTGTTTGCGTTTTAGTAGTCGCTCGACAAAAGATTTACTAACATCAAATCTAGCAGCTAGTTTTCTAATTGATGTGTTGCCCTGCTCGTAGGCTTTGACTACTTTTTCTCGAAGTTCGATTGGTAATGGTTTCATTACTGCTACTGCTATACTTATTTTAAGTGTACTCTATTTACCTGCAATCTGCTGTA